>CAYJCL010000024.1:6915-7805 GCA_964368665.1 uncultured Muribaculaceae bacterium | reverse complement strand
TAGTCAACACGTTTACCAAGTAAGTTTTGTCTAAATCTACCTTGTTTACCTTTAAGCATACTAGATAAAGATTTTAAAGGTCTATTACCAGCAGCAGTAACACTTCTACCACGACGACCATTATCAAATAATGCATCAACCGCTTCTTGAAGCAATCTTTTTTCATTTTGAACAATGATACTTGGAGCACCAAGTTCTAATAACTTTTTAAGACGATTATTTCTGTTAATAATACGACGATATAAGTCATTTAAATCACTAGTAGCAAAACGACCACCATCTAATTGTATCATCGGACGTAATTCTGGAGGTATTACCGGAACAACATCTAAAACCATCCATTCAGGTTTATTTCCTGAATCAGCAAATGATACAAGACAATCAAGTCTTTTAACTAAACGAATTCTCTTTTGTCCAGAAGCATCTTCTAATTCTTTTCTTAATTGTTCTATTTCAGCAGGCATATTAACTTCACTTAACAATTCCTTAATTGCTTCAGCACCCATTCCTACTCTAAAACTATTTCCATACTTTTCATAATAACGACGATAGTCTTTATCAGATAAAGTTTGTTTTTTCTCTAAAGGAGCATTTCCAGGATCAATTACAACATAAGATACGAAGTATAAAACTTCCTCTAAGTCACGAGGTGACATATCAAGTACTAATCCCATCTTAGAAGGAACACCTTTAAAGAACCAAATGTGAGAGCAAGGAGTTGCAAGTTCAATGTGCCCCATTCTTTCACGACGCACTTTTGAACGAGTAACTTCAACTCCACAACGATCACATACTACATTTTTATAACGTAATCTTTTATATTTACCGCAATAACATTCAAAGTCTTTAGTAGGACCAAAAATCTTTTCACAGAATAACCCATCTCTTTC
>CAYJCL010000024.1:0-6905 GCA_964368665.1 uncultured Muribaculaceae bacterium | reverse complement strand
TTTCAGGTTTTAATGTACGATAATTGATAGTTTCAGGTTTTTTAACTTCACCATAAGACCATCCACGAATAGCATCAGGGCTTGCTATACCAATTTTTAAACCTTTAAAATTATTAACGTCTAACATTATAGATCCCCCTTCTCTAATTCATCACCAGGAAACTCAATATCATCTAAATCTTCAAATTCATCTTCAGTTTCTTCAATTGATTCTTCAGGTTCTTCAGGAACCTCAAGTTCTACTTCTTCAATTAATACTGGTTCATCTTTTTCTTCAGTAATTTCTAATTCATTAATTCCATGAACTTCATCATTAGTATCAATTACTTGAATATTTAATCCTAAAGCTTGGAATTCTTTAACTAAAACTCTAAACGATTCAGGAATTCCTGCTTGATCAACATTTTTACCTTTTACTAAAGCTTCATAAACTTTAACTCTTCCGATAACATCATCAGATTTAATAGTTAAGATTTCTTGAAGAACATGAGCAGCTCCATAAGCATATAATGCCCAAACTTCCATTTCCCCAAATCTTTGACCACCAAATTGAGCACGTCCTCCAAGTGGCTGTTGAGTAACTAATGAGTAAGGTCCAGTCGAACGAGCATGTAACTTATCATCAACCATGTGATGTAACTTAACCATGTACATAACTCCAACACTTACACGATTCTCAAAAGCATCTCCAGTACGACCATCATATAATACAGTCTTACCATCTTCATCCATTCCAGCTTCTTTCATCATATCATGGATGTCTCCTATTTTAGCTCCATCAAATATTGGTGTAGCAAAATGAGTACCTAACTTCTTACCAGCCATACCTAAATGAATTTCTAGTATTTGACCGATATTCATACGAGATGGAACCCCTTGTGGATTTAAGATAACATCTACTTGACGTCCATCAGGTAAATAAGGCATATCTTCTTGAGGTAATATCAATGATATAACCCCTTTATTACCATGTCTACCAGACATCTTATCTCCAACTTGAATTTTTCTCTTTTGAGCTATATAAACACGAATAATTTTTGAAACACCAGCAGGTAATTCTTCACTATTCTCTTTAGTATAAACTTTAACATCATG
Source organism: uncultured Muribaculaceae bacterium (assembly GCA_964368665.1). Taxonomy (GTDB): domain Bacteria; phylum Bacillota_I; class Bacilli_A; order RF39; family UBA660; genus CAYJCL01. The sequence goes on along the minus strand of CAYJCL010000024.1, from coordinate 5,810 downwards.
AACGATACCACCAGCACCATGTTCAACTTTTAATGAAGTATCTCTAACTTCTCTAGTCTTTTCACCAAAAATTGCATGTAATAGTTTTTCTTCACTTGTTAATTCTTGAACACCTTTAGGAGTAACCTTACCAACTAAGATATCACCGTCTCCTACTTCAGTACCAATTCTAATAATACCATTAGCATCTAAATGCTTACGAGATTCTTCACTAACATTAGGAATATCTCTAGTAAACTCTTCAGGCCCTAACTTAGTATCACGGCACTCAATATCATAGTGTTCTATATGGATAGATGTATAAACATCATCTTTAACTAATCTTTCATTTAATACGATTGCATCTTCATAGTTATAACCATTAAATGTCATAAACGCAACAACCATATTCTTCCCTAATGCAAGTTCACCTTGATCAGTAGAAGGTCCATCAGCAATAACCATTCCACGAGTTATAGCATCACCCTTTTTAACTAAAGGACGATGATTAAAACATGTTGATTCATTACTTCTTTCAAAATTCGCTAAATAATAAGTATCACTTTCTTTAGCATTCTTAACTATAATTTTCTTAGCATCAGCATATTCAACTACTCCATCAGCTTTAGCAACAATTGTTGCTCCAGAATCTCTTGCAGCTATATACTCAACACCAGTACCAACTATTGGAGATTCACACTCTAATAGAGGAACCGCTTGACGTTGCATGTTCGCTCCCATCAAGGCACGAGTTGCATCATCGTGATCTAAGAAAGGAATACAACTTGTAGTAATTGAAACAATTTGTGAAGGAGCAACGTCAACGAAGTTAATATCACCCTTTTTAGCCATAACAGTATCACCATTGATACGAGCAACAACTAAGTCATCAATAATTTCATTACTCTTAGTAATATTTAAAGTAGCTTGAGAAATATAATAATCAGCTTCTTCATCAGCAGTTAAATATTCGATGTCTTTAGTAATAACACCATCAACTACTTTTCTATATGGAGTCATTATAAATCCATATTCATTAATCTTAGCATAAGATGCTAAAGATGTAATTAATCCGATATTTTGACCTTCTGGAGATTCGATAGGACAAATACGTCCATAATGTGATGAATTAACGTCACGAACTTCCATACCAGCTCTATCTCTAGATAATCCACCAGGCCCAAGCGATGATAAACGACGTTTATCAGTTAACTCAGCTATTGGATTAACTTGATCCATGAACTTCGATAATTGCGAAGATCCAAAGAACTCTTTTAAACTTGCAGTTACAGGACGAATATTAATTAATGATTTAGGAGTAACAGCATCAATTTCTTGAGTAGTCATTCTCTCACGGATAACTCTTTCCATACGAGAAACCCCAACTCTAAATTGATTTTGAACTAATTCACCAACTTGACGAACTCTTCTGTTTCCTAAATGATCTATTTCATCATCATGTCCAATACCAGCATGTAAATTTAAATAATAACTAATTGAAGCATAAACATCACTAATAGTTAAACGTTTAACATCAATACTTTGATCATTACCAATAATTTTATGAGTCTTAGTTTCATCTTCTTTATCAAAAACTAATACTTCTTGTATTTTATTATATGAATCTAACTCTTCATTAATAGATACTTCTTTAACACCATATCCACCTTCAAATAAAGGTTTTAACTCATCTAATACTGCTTTAGTAACTAAAGTTCCACTCTTAGCAATAACTTTCTTACCATCTTTAATATCTTGAGCTAAAGTACATCCCATTAATCTATCAATAACATTTAACTTCTTATTAAACTTATATCTACCAACTTTAGCTAAGTCATATCTAAACTTATCAAAGAATCTAGTAATTAATTGGTTCTTAGCACTATCTAAAGTAGCAGGTTCACCAGGTCTTAACTTCTCATATATTTCAATTAAAGCTTCATCAGTATTTTTAGTACTATCCTTAACGATAGTATTTTTAATATAATCATTTTCTCCAAATAAAGCTTCAATATCTTCATCATTAGATAAACCTAAAGCTCTTAAGAAAGTAGTAATAGTTACTTTTCTAGTACGATCTATTCTTACATATAATACATCTCTAGCATCTAACTCATACTCTAACCATGTACCTTTATTAGGAATAACTTCTCCAGATATTACCTTACGACCATTCTTATCAATTTCATGTTTGAAATAAATAGAAGGACTTCTAACTAATTGAGATACAATAACTCTTTCTGCTCCATTAATAATAAATGTTCCAGCATCAGTCATTAAAGGCATATCTCCCATGAAGATTTCTTGCTCTTTAACTTCACCAGTCTCATGAATAAAAAGACGCGCTAAAACTTTTAAAGGAGATGCGTAATTAACCATTCTCTCTTTAGCTTCTTTAACCGAGTATCTAGGAGTGTCAAAATAATAATCTCCAAGTTCTAATGATATATTACCTGTAAAACTTTCAACAGGGAATAACTCATCAAAAATCTCCTTAATCCCATCCTCTAAAAACCATTGATATGATTTTTTTTGAATCTCTAACAAATCTGTTAACGCTAAGGTGTTTTGTATCTTAGAAAAAGTTCTCCTTTCTCTATGATCTCCGAATTTTTTAACTTTGAATGCCATGCAATTCACCCCTATACATAAATTTTTTTAAACTAAAAGCCATTAAGTATCAATTCTACTTGAATTATAAGGCTTTGTCAACGATTTTCGCCATAATTATATAAAAACCCTTACTTTTGTCTACTATCCGACAATCATAAGTACTTTCAAGGGTTTTTAATACACTTTTAACGCCATGATCTTTTCTCATTACAAACCATAGCTCCCCATCATCACGTAAGTAATTCTTAGCTCCTAATAAAATATCAAGAACTACACTCTTACCCGCCCTTATTGGAGGATTAGTAACTACCAAATCATAACTACCACTTACAGAAGAATAACTACTCCCTGAAACAACACTACCAGTTATACTATTATAAATAATATTCTTCTCAGTCAAATGAACAGCCCGATCATTAATGTCTGTCATTAAAACTTTACTATTAAATATCTTACCTAATACAATACCTATAAAACCAATTCCACATCCAACATCTAATATATCTTTATAAGTACCATTATTCTTTATAATACAATCTACTAACAACCTACTACCAAAGTCTAGTTTATCTTTAGAAAAAACTCCATTATCACTATAAAAAGCGAACTCATGATTATCATAAGTATATGATAACGTACGTAGTTCACTTTTAATGTTTAAATTGTTCGTAAAATAATGTTCCAAATAATCACCATTTTTCCAAAGACATATATAACAAGATTTTACTACAATTGAATACCAATGTCAACAAAAAGATGAAAATTTTACACAAGAAAAAAAGACCTCAATTAAGGTCCTATATAATTAACCGGAGCTCCCCCATTCCAATTACTACCAAAAGTAATTAAATCTTGCTCAGATATATCTCTTTTTATATTGATTGAATCCATTACATCTTTTGTAGCAAATGCCGAATCTCCAATACTAGTTACTGTTGAAGGAATATCAATAGTAGTGAAATTAGAACCATAAAAAGCATATCCCTCTATAACCTCTAAACCTTCATTCAAAATAACTGTACCAAGAAATAAATCAAGTGCATAAAAAGATTCTAATCCTATTGTTCTAACACTATCAGGTAAGAGAATATTCTTAGATGTATCACTAACATCACCACCATAACTAACTATCTTAGTATAATCTATCGTTCCATCACTATTTCTAGCGTATATAAATGCTTGATCATCAGGTAATTTATTTGAATTAAATGCAGCATTACGAATATCAGTAACCGAACTTGGTATATCAATATCAGTCAATTGATTTCCATAAAAAGCATATTCTCGTATCGTAGTTACTCCATCAGGTATTATAATACTCGTTAACTGATTACCTGCAAATACAGACGCACTTATATAATCAACTCCATTAGGTATTTCAACAGATGTTATACTATTACCATTAAACGCACTAGGACCAATTGAAGTAACACTATCAGGAATAACTACACTTGTTAAACCACTAAATTGAAACGCATACATCTCTATCGCTTCAACACCATCTGGTATTACCACATCTTTATTTACACCTCCATATGAAATAATTTTAGTGTAATCCCTACTAACACCATTACTACTATATATGAAAGCTTGATCATCAGGCAAAAGATTATTATAAAAACAAAAAGAATTAAAGTAAATACCTTCATTAAAATATACTAAATTAGAAATTTTATTGTTTCTAAAAGAATGATGGTAAACACTAGTAACCGTACTAGGTAAAACAACACTAGTTAATTCTCCGTATTCAAAACCACCTACTGTTTTCACAGCTTTATCATCAATTTCACAAGGAATAACTAAGTCAGTCGGAGCATTACTAGCATCTTTATATCCTGTAACAGTAACAAAATCACCATCAACAGTATAATTAAAGTACTCTTCTGCTGTAGCCACATAACCTCCAGATTCATACTCACTTATACATAATTCAGTATCAGTTAAAGGTTTTGTAGGCACAGCTATAATAACTATCTTAGCAGCTATACTTTTATTTTGAGAATTATCTAAAGTTCCCTCTTCATCCATCCACATTCTAAACTCATGACTTCTTGATTCTCCTGCTCTAATATAAAAAGATTGTAATTTATATGAAGTAGCATTATCTATAGTTTCAACAACTACATCCCTTACATTCATAGTCTTAGGAATTTCATTATTTAAAACAGCATTAATTAAAGAATGTTCTAAAGTAGTAGTATCTAAAACCTCTAAATTAATTTGATAATTGCCATCAATATCACAAGTATTAGTTATACTAAATGTATAAGGAACAGTTTCTAAACCATCCTCATCAGTCATAGGAAAAGAATTATTAAGACTAATATTAGAATCAATATCCTCATTAAATTTAATATCAAAACATCCAGACGCAACTACATTGTCATTAGTCTGAGTATCATTTATCATCCATAAAGCATAAGAAATTCCAGTCACTATTAATAAAAGCACTACTGCAGAAAATACGACAAATAAGTTTCTCTTCATTTTATCACCTATAGAATAATATCAAAATTATAAATTCAAGTCAACATAAAAAAAACGACATTTTAATGTCGTTTATACTTTATAATTACAAATTAAAATCTTCAATAGCTTCTACTTCACATTCCAACTCAGCAATAGACTCCACTATTAAATCTATCGAATCAGGAAAATTAATTAAACAACTAATAGATTGCATAATATCACCATTCAAAGGAATACTATTCTTCTTAAAATCTTCCATAACTAAAACTACTCTATCATAATATTCCATAATATCAATTCTAAAATAAAAATCTTTAAGAACTAAAAAACAATCCTTAATTCTATCTAATAAATAATCATATATAGTTTTATCTAATTCCTTAACATTAACAAAACTCTTTAATAACTCATAATGTTTAAACTCTTCTTCATTATCAATCTCATTAATTTTATATAACTCATTAACAGATTCATCATAATAAACAAAATTACCAATATCAATAATACAAGAACCATTAAATAATTGAGGAATACTTATACACCTAACACAATTATTAAAATGATCATAAATATATACTTCTAATAACTCACCATATAAAGTAATTCTAGAATGAATATCATTATATTTTCTACCAGCAACTATTCCATAATATTTCATAATTATTCCTCTTCGATAAGTAATATATCATAAATAAAAAATAATACAATATAAAAAACATATATCATCAAAATATGATATATGTTAAATT
>CAYJCL010000023.1:0-7959 GCA_964368665.1 uncultured Muribaculaceae bacterium | reverse complement strand
TTAAAGGAGGCATATTAGCAAACTCATCTAAAATAAAATTAGTTCTATAATTAAGTTTTCCACCATTTTCTTGAGCAACATCAATTAACGTTTCATAACATTGTTTAATAAAAATAGTAGCCAAACTATGATAAGTAGTTTTTTCATCATGTATTAAAATAAATACAGCAGTCTTTTCTCTACCTATTCTTCTCATATCAAAATCACTATAAGATAACATTTCACTTAAATTATCTCTAGTTGAAAATAAACGAATCTTTTGTCTAAAAGTAGATAAAATTCCACCCTTAGTATCATTAGGAGCATTAATAGTTCCTGATGCAAATGTATAAGCATTACTATCAGGTCCTTTAAAATTAAAATACTCTTTAATGAAATTACCACCAGCAAACTTCTCTTCACCAACAGTACTCATATAATTAATTGAATTTAAATTTACTTCATCTCTCTTAGCATCTAAGAATAACCCTAAAGCTAATCCCGAGAAGTAATCAGCAGCACTCTTTTCCCAAAAAGGTTCTCCCTTATTATTAGGATCATACAATATATTTAAAGCTACGTCATCTAATAACTCTATTGCCTTATCAGTATTACCTTCTTTATAATACTCATAAGGCAAATTAAGAGGATTCCAAGCATTACCTTTTTGCGGTTCTCTAAAATTAAGTAATACAATATTATATCCTCTAGATCTTAATATTTCACCAGTAGCTTGATACAACTCACCCTTAGGGTCAGTTATAATCATTGATTCACCTTTTTTAGCTAAAATATTAACCATCGGTTGAACTATAGTTTGAGTTTTACCAGATCCAGTCGACCCAATAATTAAACTATGATATTCTCCATTATCAACAAATATTTCTTTACCATTATTGATTAAAGGAATACCAGCAGCAGAAATAGTATTTTCATTAGGTAATATTTTTTCTACACCTTCATCAGCTTTAATGTCTTTATCACTAGCCCATTTACTATATCCAGTTTCTACTTTATCTCCAACTTTTACTCCAAAACCTTTGCCTTTTTCTTTATCAAAAATTACAGAAGAAACACTAGAAAATATAACTACTATAATAATCACAAAAACTATTAAAGTAACTGGTAAATACTCTCCATAAAAAGCTGGTAAAGGATTAAGTCCATGAATAGTACCACTATTACCAAACTCAGCTAAATTTACAATACCTATAGCACATAAATATAATAATACACCACAAAATATTATAAACCATTTTAAATCTTTTTTTGCAATTCTAAATTTCATAATTCCACCGCCAAAATCTAATGTTTATTATAACATAAACATAACTTTATTCAATAACAACTTTATAATTATAAACACTATCTACATAGAAAGTATAATTAAACGAAGTAGCAACAACTTCATATATAATTTGATCATCATCTCTATCAATATCATGTTCCATATATTTTTCAACTAATAAATCATCAATATTACTATCTATAAAAGTCATAAACTCATCTCTACTACTAAACTTATACTGCTCATTACCAACTAACATCTTATCGTATGCAGTCTCAGGATTATAAAGCATCTCATTATATATAGAATTAAATAGATATCTAGCAATAACATCTGAACTTTGACTAATATCAGTAACAATATTATTAGAATTTGCAATTATTTCATTAACTCTACTCTTAATACTAGAAGATTCTGCAACATCTAAATTACTATAGTCAGTTGGTAAAATAGAATAAGTACCATTTAACTTGTCCTCTTGAACAATAATAACTAACTCATTACCTCTAACTTCAGATCCATGATCAGTAGTTACAGGATACCCTTTAACAAAATAAGTAACAATACTTTCATTATCAAAATACGTAACTTCATTAATAGTTAATCTAGAATAATTCATAGAAGCATACTCATCATGAATAATAGAAGTAAGACGATAATTATCATCTAATATATTATAAACTATATCATTATTTCGAGAAGAATTAAAACTAAAATATGCATTTACAGTTGATATTAACCATGCATTAGTATCAAAACTAGTAAGTGGAAGAAGTTGATTATATACTTCCCCTTCATCCAAACCTTCTCTAAAATCATCATCAGTAGGATCATCTTCATTTGAAGTATCATTATCATTTGAATTACTATCGTTATTATTAGAACTATTAGAAGAATCATCATCAAATTCATTTATATTAGAAGTAAAAAATAATATACCAAAAACAATTCCACATAATAACACTAGAATAAATAAAACTTTAAATTTTGAACTATTATTCATAAAATCTCCTATCCAAATATAGCAGCATGTACGCTATTCATTTTTTCTAATTGAAAACTAGTATAAGCTTGTTGATCTTCAGCAGTAGTACTTAAACAAGAACCACCACTACAAGCAGAACCGCCACAAGCATTAGCAACCTCTGCTTGTCTTCCTTCAGACAAATATTTGCTTACATAAGGGAAGTACTTACATCCACCTAACGACCAGCTACCAGGATTATACCAATAATCACCAATATATGCGTATTTAGCAAATGCTGCTTCAATACTTCCATAACCATTAACTATGTCAGCAAAAGCTTTAATACCAGCATCTAAAGAAGAATATGAAGCACAACAACTAACGCAAGAATTATAACACTGAATTCCCCATAAATTGTTAGTTCCTCCTCCAGGAGAATAACCTTCAACCACAGCACGAACTATTACTAATTCAGGATTAATATTATACTTTGCAGAAGCAAAATAAATTTCCTCTAAATTAGGTACAATATATCTATTATAATCAGCACTTCCCACAATATCACCATAATCTGCAGCAGCTGCACCAAAATCTGGTAAAGATAAACTAGTACCTTCTAAAACAATATTAGAAGCACCAGTTGCACCTACAGGACGGGGATTTTCAGGATCAACAAATAATAATGGATCAACATTTACACCATTTTCTATAATTTCAAAATGGATATGATTACCGGTAGAATTCCCAGTCGTACCAACGCCACCAATTCTTTGACCTTGAACTACTTGATCACCAATTTCAACATCAATTACATAAGCATGAGCATATAAAGAAACATACCCATCACCATGATCAATAGCTACAACATTACCATATCCACTACAACCAGTAGCTTGACAATTATTAACAGCTCTAGTTACAACACCATCTTTAATAGCAATTATTGGAGTATTTTGAGGCGCAGGAATATCTATCCCATTATGAGGTAATATCTTACCAGAACCCATAGGATCTTTTCTTGGACCAAAAGGTGATGAAACTCCAGTATAAGCAGGAGGTCCACTATGAATACCTGCAGCATCTTCTTCAATACTACCTACAGGCCACCAAAAAGCATTATTACCAAAAGCTTGATTCAATGCAGTGGATCCACTAAGTGCAATCATTACAATTAACAAAACAAATAATATTAACAATATTGCAAGAACTATCCAAAAGATAGGACTTGATACTACAGCAGCAACACCTGACACAGATGCTGAACCACCGGCAGCGGCAGCACCTCCACCAGCAGCAGCCGCTCCACTAGCAGCAGTTGTTGTTGTAGCAGTAGCAGCAGTTGTAGCACCAGCTCCAGCAGTAGCTCCAGCAGCCACAGGAGGTGGCGTTGTTGGAGGCACAGGTGCAGGAGTCGTTGGAGGCGTTCCAGCAGGAGTTCCACTAGGTGTAGCAGGTTTACTAGCTGGAGGATTATTTAATTTATTACTTGGATTATTATTATAATTACCAGGTTTATTAGGATCATAACCATTATTAGCAGGATTATGTTGCCTATTCCCTTCCATCTGTGGATCAGACGAATTTTTTTGTAAATCGTCTTTCTTTACATCTTTTTTATCTTCAGGTTTTTCTTCTTTAGAGTTATTATCTCTTTTTTTATTTCTATTAGAAGAATTACTAGATGAATCATTAGATTCAGAACTTGATTCACCATTTCCATCTTCTGATTCAACAGGTTCTGCTGAGTCAGAATTAGCTTCAGTATTATTTTGATCTTCCCCAGATGATTTATCAATATCTTTTTCACTAGAAGCAGGTAATGAATCTACTTCATTACCTGCTACTTCAGGATTAACTGAATTACCATCATTAACAATATTCATCTTATCTTCAAAACTATTAACATCAGTTATTTCATCATTAGATGATAAAGCAAAATCTTTTTGAGGCTGCTCTAAATCACTAACTTTGATTTCTCCAGCTTCAAATTCAATTTCAGAATTTTTATTAATATCTTCAGGTTTCATTTAATCACATCTTTTCTATTCTATAGTCCCCCACCAGAACCAAAAGAATCTAATTCTTCTTGAGTACATACAACATTTATTCTCATTCTTCTACTACCACATATAAACAAAGCTTCACCTTGATTATAATACTTAATAGCATTAACTTCTGCTTCATTTAAATCTACTAACTGTGATAAATCATCAACAGCTTGTTTTTTAAGACCCATAATTAAATAATATGAAGCATTATCAAATATAGCTTTACCATGCATAATTAAATTTGGAGCAGCAAAGTCTGTAGGTTGTTGAGTGATAATAATAGTACCACTATTATACTTACGACTACGTCTTTGAATTTGAGCTAAGAACTCAGCACCCAATTCATTTCTACTAGATAATAATACATGTGCTTCATCAACCATTAATACAGAAGTGAAACTAGGATCCAAACATAATCCCCATGCATACTTTAAAATATTAAAGAATAAAGCATTTCTTGTATTTTCATCACTAGTCATTAACTCTTTAATATTGAATACAATAATATTTGAATCAATATCTAAAGTAGTATGACCAGTAAAATAATATCTTAACTCTTTTACTAAAGGTCTAACTTTTAATTCAAGACGTTCCATTACATCTTTTTCACGAGTTTTCTCAGGCATTGATAACAATCTACCTTTAATAGTAGCATATACATCATCAAACGTAGGATAATCAGTAGATGCAAATTTTCTAAAATCAGAATTATAATCTATCTTAAATCTCTTATAAGTATCTTGAACTACTTCACTAAACATAGAAAGAACATCTTCTTCTACAGACGGAGAATAATATTTCATGAATGCTTTTAAAGATTGAATAGTACGAGTAAGTACTGTATACCCAAGTCCTTTTTCTATATCAGCTTCATCAACATCTAATACAATTTCTAAAGGGTTGATCATTCCATATTCTCCACCCTTACCTAAATCTAAGAAATTACCGTTCATTGCTCTAGTCATTTCTTCAAGTTCACCTTCAGGATCTACAGCAATAACTTTATAATCATTTCTAATATGAGATCTTAATAGTAACTTAGCAGCTGTAGATTTACCACTACCAGAAGTCCCTAAAATAATCATATTAGCATTATTTCTATTATGTTCTTTCTTTATCTTGAATAAAAATTGATTAAATAATATAACCCCTCCAGAAAAATCAACACCTAATAACATTGCATTTTCTGGATCTTTAATACTATCAAATACAAAAGGATACATTGCAGAAATAGTAACTGAAGGTATAGGAATACCTATTCTAGATTCTAAATCTTGTTTAGGAAATATTGGTAACATAGACTTTAAAACTTTTTCTTGTTCAAACATTAATGGAATAGCTCTAAGTCCCATAGCATCAACATAACTTCTTAATTGAATTTTTTTCATTTCTAATTCTTCTTTAGAATTAGCACTTACCATTAAATGCATTTGAAAATCAAATATTCTAGATTGAGATGATGCTATCATTGATACAAATTGTTCTAACGACTCATAGTCTTGTTTATAACTTTCTTGAGTAGTACGATCGTTTTCATTTTGATAACGTTGTTTCAAATCAGCAATTTCTTTGTTAATCATTTTCTTTAATACAGAAAAATCTATTGGAATATGCTTTGCAACTATTTTAACCCCAGAAATACTAGTAATATTTGATAAATAACCTCTATCAATATATTTTGGATAACTAACAACAGTTAATATAGTAGTATATAAATCACCAATCATAAAATCAGTAGGTTTAAAATTTAAACCTTTTGGTGCAATTTCACTTTTTAAACTCATAATGGTATCACCGTCCCTAAATTAGTAGTAGATCCCCCATTTAAGAAATTATCTAAAATCATTCTTAAATCAGAATTAGATACTTGTATAGCATTAATTCCACAATTAGATAAACCAGCTATCATATTATGAACTTTCTTTTGAACTGTTTCTAAACGTTTTTCTTTAAACATAATGAAGTATTCAGTATCAACAACGTTATACTCAGCACCCATAAACATGTTAGCTTTATTAATATCTTGTAAGATTAACTTACGTTTAACATTATCTTGGCAATTATTATATAACAATTGTAATTGTGATAAATATAAATTAATATCTACAGGTCGATCAGCAACTATCAACCAAAATTCATAATCCATCATATTATAAAATGTTGTAAGATTAAAAATTACAGAATCTTGAGTTCCTTGATCAAGAATAAATATATTCTTAGGAGCAACTTTAATTCCAGTTACATATTCTCCATTATCTAATTGAATCATTCCATTCATAATAGTTTTAATAGGTAACCAATCTTCAGAGAAATTACTCGAAGTTCTTCCTGCGATTGCTTCGTCTTTCTGGATCATCACACACACACCAACCTTTCCATTTATATTCTCTTCTTTGTGTATAGAAGCGATATATATTTCCTATCAACGTCATTACATTATGATAATACGGAACAGGCATTACCATAAAAGCAGTAAAAAACGCTGGAGACAATATTATTAACATTTGACCAATATTTTGTGATTCAAATACGAACAACATAATTAAAGTAAATGTTGCACCAATTCCGAAGAAAATCAAATCAAATGGATTAAAGAATCCTAGGATTAACATTGATTTTTTGGAATTTGCAGGGATTAAATAATTATTCACTTTTTATCCTTCTTTCTTTTTATTGATTGTTATTCTTCTTCATAGCAGCAAGCTTTTCAGAGGCTGCATTCTCAGCAGTCATAGCAGCAAGATCATTTTTAGCTTGAGTTAATTCAGAATCAACTCTAGAAATATAATATTTTTCATCATTTTCACCTTTATATTTTGCAAACAAATTAATTCCAGCAACACTACTTTCATATAAGAAGTTTTTACTATCAGCTTCCAATTGAGCGATATCAGCACTAAAAACAGCATTTAATTCAGCAGCCTGCTTAGAATCAGCACCACGCCATGTTCCCTTCATAGCTCTCTCTAGCAACAAATTATTTTGATGATTTTGCATCGCAAATATTGCTTTATCCATAGCACTTTTTTCATTATTAAAGTTAGTAATTAAAGCTTCTTTATCTTCAGCAAGTTTAGACATAGCAGCAAGTTTAGAAAATAAACCTTTACTATTATCATCATCAGGAATTGAAATAGCAGCAAACTTAGCATTCTCAGCAGTACTATCAGCCTTTAAGGCTTTAACTTTATTCTCAAGTTTAGTTAAAGACTCTTTTATTTCAACTTTTCTTACATCACTTGCTCCTTCATATTCGGCACTAAGCTGAGCATGAGAATTATTTGCTTCTGCAATCTGCATATCAATGTGACGTACATTATCTTGAAGCTTAACTTTTTGTTGAATTTGGGCTATTTGATCAGGTTCAAGTTTTCCCATAAAAGCGTCAGCTTGTATTTTAGTATCTAACATTTGTTGATCAGCAATTCTAAGTTCAGAATCAATAGAATAATTCTTTAAGTATTCTTTAGCAGCACCAATATCTCTAAATCTACCTAACTTTTTAACGACATCTAAATCAGCACCTTTATCTTCAAAACCATCTCTAATATTTCCATCTTCATCAAAAATCATATTCATCATAGTAGCATTACTAGTACCTTTTTTAGCCATAGCATTAGCACCAGCAGTCTTAAACTTTTCACCAGCATCAACAGCGGTTTTAAATTCTTTGATTT
>CAYJCL010000022.1:0-8073 GCA_964368665.1 uncultured Muribaculaceae bacterium | reverse complement strand
AAAGTAAATAAAAACAGAAAAATTGAAATCGTTTGGAATTTCAATATTAATTAACATTAATTGGGGATATCCACCAGTAAACCATGGAGGGGTAGATCCTGGTACTGTTTACGGTGATGTTTATGAGAAGGATATTAATTTAGATATAAGTTTATTTTTAGAAGAAGAGCTTGCTAAATTAGGAGCTAGTGTAATATTGACTAGAGAAGGTGATTATGATTTAAGTAGTCCTAATGCTAGTTTGAGAAAGCGTAGTGATTTTGATAATAGAATAAAATTAATGATAGTGGTGCTGATTACTATGTTTCAATACATATCAATTATTTAGAAGATTCTAGATATAGTGGAATTCAAGTGTTTTTTTTGGATGATAGTTCTGATGCTGAAATAATTCAAGATACTTTAAATGAGTATTTAGATGGTGATAGAGAAGCTAAGAAGATGGGAAATTATTATATGTATGAAAAGTTAAATGTTGAGGGGTTATTAATTGAGTGCGGGTTTATGTCTAATGAAGAAGAAAGAAATTTATTGATGACTTCTGATTATCAAAAAAAAATAGCAAATGCTATTGCTAATAGTTTGCTAGAAATTCTTTAGTTATGCTATAATTATTTTAGAAGGTGAATTATGAAAAATAAGATAATCGCTACATTAGTTATATTGGGTATTATTGGTACTGGTATTGTTATACCTTTTGTTGGTGTTTCTGCTATACTTAGTGGAATATTAATTGGTATTTATAATAAAGTAGGCTATAAGAATAAAAAATCTAAATTATTTGGGGTTACTAATAATAATAAGATTCAACAAAAAATTGGATTGAATATGTTTACATCATCTTTTATAAAAGATAAGAGTAAGTTTTTTAAGACTGAAATGGTTGATCTATTTAAAGACTTAAAGACAGGAGTTACTTATAATACTGTAAGTCAAGCTATAGTTCTTAAGGGTTTAAGAACTATGGAGAAGAATGGTTTAATTACTGAGTTAGAATATGAAGAGATTAAAGATAAGAATTTATTATTAAATAAGGTTGATCATTTTTTTATTAATTTAGGGATGGGAAATTATTCTAACCCTTTAAAGGTATCTAAGAAATATAATATTTCATTTAGAAGATCTGCTAAAGAAGTAGATGATGATTTTGTTGATACTTATTTAGGAAATAAGGTATATATAGATAATAGTATTAAAGATGAAGTGGTTGTTAATGAAATTAAAAAAAGAGATAATATCTCTTATGATAATGATTTATCTAATGAAGTTTCTGAGGACTTAGGTAGGGGCAGGTAGTTAAAATTCAAAGGTTTTTAATGGTGAATTTTTAACTATTGGTAGTCCAGTTATATATGAAATATTAGGGATAGTTTTTTCTAAGTCCATAATATTTTTTTTGTTATTTAATACTTTATTTACTTCATTAATTATATATATAGATATTTTTAATGATTGATTAAATAAATCTTCTACTGAATAGTTAAACTTTTGATTTGTACTAGGGTGAAACCATTCTTTTTTTTCTTTGTTTAAATAGTTTTTATTTATTTTTTGATTGTAACTATAATCACTTAATATTGAAGGGTTTTGATATTTAATTAAACTTATAAGTTTGTATAGTTGTTTTTTTATACCTAGTTTGTCTTCTGAGAATAGAAATAAGTTTCTTCTTGATTGGTAATGACTTTTTAAAATATAATCATATAAATTATCTTTATAATATGTTTTTTTATAAGTATGATTAATTAAGTCTTTTAGTTTGTTACTAGGTGTTAACTTTGGGATTAGTTTTAATGTTTTTAACTTAGTGATATTTTTATGATAGTATTTTTGATAATAATATACATCTAGATTTCTTTCTAGCTTATTATGTAGTCCTTTATATTTTTTTGTTGATTTATTTTTTTTATCATATAATCCTGTTTTATAAAATATATATGGATGAAATGTAGAATCTAATACATAGTGGGATATGATTCCATATAAAAATCCTAATGCTTCTGGGTCATTAGTTAGTTTATATTTTTTTATATACTTTATTATATTAATTATGAATGCTTGAGTATTTTTACGATGGAATTTTTTTCCATAGTTTTTTATTTCTTTTCTTTGTTTTTTATCAAAACTCCAGTAATAATATAATAAATCATGACTTTGAGAAAAAACTTCAAAAGTTTTTTTATCAAAGTTTTTAATTGTAATTTTTTCAGATATTTTCTTTGCAAATATTTGATGTGTTATAAATGCTGGCATGTTATCACCTATATACATTATAACATTAATTTTAGTTTTACGAAATAGAGTTTGTATGATATAATTTATTGTAGAAGGTTGGAGTCATTGATATGCATATTGTTAAGGACAAAAAGTTGGGTGATGTTAGATGTTAAAGACATTTAAAACAATTGATGAACAAATTGAGATATTAAAGAACAAGGGCTTAGTAGTTGATGACTATGATTTTGCTAATGATATATTATTAAGAGAAAATTATTTCTTTTTAAGTGGATATAGACATTTATTTATGAAGTCTGAGAGAGATAGAACTTATTTACCTGGTACTACTTTTAGAGAATTATATGGGATGTTCTCTTTTGATAGACATATGAGAAATATAGTATTTAAGTACTTATTGATTGTTGAAAATAATGCTAAGAGTATATTTTCTTATGTATTATCTAAGAATTATGGGATTAAAGAGAAGGATTACTTAGATCCTAAGAACTTTAATAGAGATCCTGAGAGAAGTAGACAAGTTAATGATTTAATAAAGAAGATGAAAAGACAGATAAGGATTAATGGACGTCAACATAGCGCTACTAGTCATTATTTGGATAATTATGGATATGTTCCTTTATGGATTGTAGTAAAAGTATTATCTTTTGGTATTGTTAGTGAGTTGTTTTCTATTTTGAAAACAAGTGACCAACAAGAAATTGCAGATTTATATGGAATAGCTGCTAATGACTTATTAGTTTATTTGCCTCTTTTAGCTAATTTTAGAAATTTATGTGCTCATGAAGATATTATGTATGATCATAAAACTCAAAGAAGAATTGATAATACTAGATATCATCATCGTTTAAATATACCGATGATGGATGGTGAGTATGTATATGGTAAAGATGATTTATTTGCTTTAGTAATTATTTTGAAAAGACTATTAACTAAGTATAACTTTAATTTGTTCTTAAATGAAGTTGAATATGAAATTTCAATACTTGAAGGAAAACTCACTGCTATTGGCATTGATAAAGTATTGGATAAAATTGGTTTTCCAAAAAATTATAAAGAAATAGTTGGGATGAATGAGAATGGAAATTAAAAAAGATAATAAAATTTTGATAATAATAATTTCTTTGATTATTGGTGCTGTAATTATGTATGGATTGTTTTTTCTCTTTCCTACACAATTATCTAGTGTAACTAATATTAATCGTTTAGATAAAGAAGTTACTATTACTGATGAAGGAATTGCTGATGCTGTTGATAAGATCTATGATTCAGTAGTAGTAGTAGAAACTTTTGCTGATGGGAAAATATTTAGTAGTGGAACTGGTTTTGTATATAAAACTGATGGTGATGATGCATATATAATGACTAATAACCATGTTATTGAAGATGGTGATGAAGTATATGTTAATTTCACTAATGATACTCGTGTTAAGGTTGAAATCATGGGTGGAGATAAATACGCAGATATAGCTGTATTAAAAGTTGATGCAGATGATATTATTACTGTTGCTGATATGGGAAGCAGTGAAGATGCTAGAATTGGTGATACAGTGTTTGCTACGGGTGCTCCTTTAGATGCTGCATATTCTTGGAGTGTTACTAGAGGAATTGTTTCTGGTAAAGATAGAATGGTTGAGGTAAGTGTTGATGATAATAGCACTTATATAATGAAAGTTATTCAAACTGATGCTGCAATTAATAACGGTAACAGTGGTGGACCTTTAGCTAATTCAAATGGTGAAGTTATAGGTATTAACTCTTTGAAATTAATAGTTGATGGAGTTGAAGGAATGGGATTTGCTATTCCTATAGAAGATGCTTTAAATTTTGCTGAAATTTTAGAAACTGGTAAAGAAATTGAAAGACCTGTTTTAGGAATTAATTTTTATGATTATGGGTATTTATTACTAGATGGTGCTCCGAGTGTTGATTTACCTAGTGATATTACTTATGGAATATATGTTGATTCTGTAGATAAAAATTCTTCTGCTGAAGATGGTGGAATTAAAAAGGGTGACTTTATTGTTGAAATAGAAAATGAGAAAGTTATGACTCAAGGAGTATTTAGATATTATTTATATAGTAAAACTGCTGGAGAAACTTTATCTTTATCATTATATAGAGATGGTAAGTTAATGGAATTAGAAATTAAATTATAAGATGGTAACATCTTTTTTTTAATGATATAATATTTCATGTAATTTTCACAATTATAGATTATAATTTTTTTGAGGTGGATTATGAGAGTTTTAGTAGTAGATGATGAAGAGTTAATTAGAAGAGTAATTAAAGAATATTTAGTTATTGAAGGATTTAGTGTTGATGAAGCTATTAATGGTGATGAAGCTGTTAATAAAGCTATGGATAGTAAGTATGATTTAATTATTATGGATATTATGATGCCTAAGAAGGACGGTTATCAAGCTAGTAAAGAAATACTTGGTTTTTGTGAAGTTCCAATCATTATGTTATCTGCTAGAGGTGAGGAGTATGACAAGTTAATTGGTTTTGATGTTGGTATTGATGATTATATTACTAAACCTTTTAGTCCTAAAGAGTTAATAGCTAGAGTTAAAGCAGTAATTAAAAGAAGTTCTAAGATTAAAGATGTTATTAATATAGGAGACATAATGATTGATAATGTTGCTAGAGTAGTTAAAGTTAATGATAAGGAAGTGTTGCTTACTCCTAAGGAATATGAATTATTAAATTATTTTGTTATTAATAAAGGGATTGCTTTAAGTAGAGAAAAGATTTTGACTAATGTATGGGGAATGAATTTTTATGGTGATGATAGAACAGTTGATACGCATATTAAGACTTTGAGAAATAATTTATTAGAATGTAGGGATTATATTAAGACAGTTAGAGGGGTAGGTTATAAGTTTGAATTTAAAGAATAGTTGTAATAATTTATTATGTAAGATTAAAAGATTTATAAATACTATTACTTTTAAAACTTTAACTTATTTAGTATTATTTTCTGCAACTGTTGTTTTGTTGTTTTCTATTACTGAGAGTTTTTTTGAGAAAATCTTATACGAAGATTTTCAAGCAGCTGGTGTTGATAGATTAAATAAGTTAATTTTAAATACTGAGTTTGAGAAGTTAGATGATTTATTATCTGGTGAGTCATTAAATAATACTTGTATTCAAGTTTATACTGATAATATTTTATATTCTCAGTATAATACTGAAACATCTGGATGTATATTATCTAGAAGTTTTATTGCTGAATATCAAAGTGAGTTTGATAAATATGATAGTGATATTATTACTTTGAGTATTCATAATGATAGTGAAAATGTTAGTTCTTTATTAAGTAGAGTGTCTAGAGGAGATAGTGAAGTTTATATTTTTTCTAATCTTGAAAGAGTTGATACTGCTATGACTGTAATTGATAGACAAATATTTTATATATTATTTGTATTAGTTATTTTTTCAATGATTCTTGCTTACTTTTTATCGCATAGAATAACAGGTCCGATTAGATCTTTAACTGAGAAAGCTTGTGATTTTAGTCAAGGTAAGTTTAAAGTTGATTTTGATAAGAGTGGAGTTACTGAGATAGATGAACTTGCTGATACTTTAAATTATATGGGTAGTGAGTTAAAGAAGACTGATGAGTTTAGAAGAGATTTAATGGCTAATGTTTCTCATGATTTAAAGACTCCTTTAACAATGATTAGAGCCTATAGTGAAATGGTAAGAGATTTATCTTATTTAGATAAAGATAAGAGAGAAGAACATCTAAATATCATTATTAAGGAAACAGATAGATTAAATATTTTAGTAAATGATATATTAGCATTATCTAAATTACAAAGTAATGCTGAAGTATTTAATTATGAAGTATTTGATTTGAATTTAGAGATTAAGAGTATTTTAAGAAATTATAGTATTTTAAAGGAACAGGAAGGCTATAAGATTAAGTATAAGGGAATTAGTAAGGCTTTAGTATACGCTGATAAAAATAAAATTAATCAAGTTATATATAATTTAGTTAATAATGCAATTAATTATACTGGAGATAATAAAACAATAATAATAGAAATGATTGATAATAATAAAAATTATTTAATAAATATCATTGATTCTGGAAAGGGTATTGATCCTGATGAAATTGAATATATTTGGGATAAGTATTATAAGAAAGAGAAGAATCATAAGAGAAATGTTATTGGTACTGGATTAGGACTTGCGATAGTTAAAAATATTTTAAATCATCATAAATTTAAGTATGGAGTTGATAGCGTTAAAGGTAGGGGAAGCACTTTCTACTTTGAAGTAAAGAAGAAGTAAGTTTCATAAATACTACATAAAACTTTCACATAAGAATTATATACTTATATCATGAAAGGAGAGATGAATATAATTTAATGCACTTGTGCATACCATAACTACAAACTTCTATATTTATATAATAATAGCTTTAAGCTATAAAAATATTTTAAAAACAGGAAATCACTTAGGTGATTTTTTTGTGGAAAAAGTTACATAAACTTTTCACAAAACTTTCACATAGAAATAATATACTTTAAACATGAAAGGAAGTGATATTGAAACTCATATGCAGAGTATTGCATAGCATAACTACAAACTTCTATATTTATAATAAGGTGGTCCTAGATAGGATTACAAAAATTTTATATACAGAGCCACTATTTAGTGGTTTTTTATTTTGTAAAATATTATGAATGTTATTACATAATATTTTCACTAACATTTCACACTGGTATTATAAAATGTTAATATGAAAGGAGAAAGATAAAGAAATTTAAGTAATAAAATAAATTAAGACTTTGATATATATGATTAGAAAGAAGGAGATAATTTTCAAGTAGGTTAGTTTATAAAAATATAATAAGAAAGAAGGAGATAAATTCACATAGATAGTTAAAATGCCATACTATTTATTAATATAACGATTGCTCAAATTAATTTTAAATTATAAATGGAGATAATCAAATGTTATATGTCTAATTAGAAACCCAGTTATGGGTTTTTATTTTTGTAAAGGTATTTTACATTTTTATGGTAGATATTATTTATAATGGTATAATGTTGATAATAAGGAGATGATATTTATGAGTGAAGCTGAAAAGGTTGAACTTTTAAGTACTGTTATTAGAGTCGTTGATGAAGAAGAAGCTATGGAGTTTGCTGACTCTGATAAGTATTCTGAAATGATGGAAGATTTTGGAAGAACTGCTATTAGTTTTGGTCAAATTAATAAACTTGGAAGAATCTATAATAATCTTCATGAGAGAACTGATGCTTTTGATAATTTAGATTTAAAAGCTGGTAATGCTATGTGGGGTAATTTAGAAATTAATTATGATAATCATGATGATTATGTTAAAAGAGTTTATATGATGAAAAGTGAGAAGGAATTTTTTACTAAGAAAGCTGCTGAGATTGGTATTTTAAAATCGTTATTTGAATTGAAGTCTAAACAAGTAAATGTATATTCTATGGCTGCAAGTGATGAAAATATGGTGGAGAAAGTAACTTTTTTATCTACTTATTCTGCAATTAGAGATGCTTTATTAACACAGTTAATATTACAAAGAGCTGAAGTTATTCATTATAAGTTTAAACTTTTAAAGTTGGCTGTTAATACTAAGGTTCCATTATCATATGATTACTATGAAGAGGCTTCTGTTAGTTTGGTAAGTAATTATCGTAATGATTATCAGTTAGATTATTCTATTGATGAAGTTGATGGGGAAAATCTTTTAAGAGTTAATGGAATTAGTTTTACAACTAAGAACATTGATTGGGAAGACAATTATGATATGATGAAGGAATTAGCTGGGAAAAGTCAATTACTGCCTC
>CAYJCL010000021.1:0-8282 GCA_964368665.1 uncultured Muribaculaceae bacterium | reverse complement strand
AAAGATGGTAAATATAACAGTAGAGCATAAATCATTGTAAATACAATGATTTTTTTGTTTACTAAAACCATATTTATTGATAAAATAATAATAGGTGATAATATGAAAAAAACATACATAATTATTTTAACAATTTTAGGATTATTTATAACTGTAACAGGCGCATCATTTGCATTCTTCCTTATTTCAAATGATAATGAATCATTTGACACTACAGTAACTGCTGCAATGATAGCTAATATAGATTTTGTACATGGACCGGATTTAGTTATACCACCAGAGGGAATATATCCAGGATGGGCTGGAATTCAAGAATTTACAATAGCTACACCAGACGGATTAACTGAAGGTAAAGGTGCATTTGAAATAATTTTAGAAGCAACGGTTCCATCCGAATTTGCTGGAGACTTAACAATAGAAGTATATAAAACAACTACACTTACAGATACAATTACAATTACTCCATTAGATCTTGAGGATTACACTACACAAACAACACTAAAACCTATAAACGATGAAGTTACTTCTAATCAAATAAATATAACTAGCGACACAATAAAAGCAGAATCTATTAATATATTAGATAGTACAGTATCTTTAGACCAACAAAGTTTCGATCTGGCTACATGGGAAGATACTAAATATTTTGTAGTATATAGATACATAAATTCGAATTATGTAAATAATGGAACCATGAATATGACTATTTCATCAACAATAACTGTTAACTCAATTAATGAAATTGAAACAAAATATACAGATACTATTTTAGCAGGATCTGATCCTCAAATAAATGATAGGATGATACCAGTTGATATTTCTACAGACGGAGTCGTTACAATAGCAGACACAACTGAAGAATGGTATAATTATACAAATAGTGAATGGGCTAATGCAGTGTTAGTAACTAATGACTTTTTAATTAGAACACCAGGAACAACAATTCCTATGGAAAAAATAAATCAAATGTATGTATGGATACCAAGATATGAATATACTAAAAGTTCAATTGAAAGTTCAAGTGACGCAATTGATATAAAATTTGTACCCAAAAGTACAACAAACACCGATATAGAAAGTCAAGATACAATAGTTCATCCCGCATTTACATTCGGTGATGATGAAGTGTCAGGGATATGGGTAGCTAAATTTGAAATGGGAGCAGACTATTCAATTAAACCTAATCAAAATTCAAGAAATAATTATGGAATAGGTTCTGATTTTACTAATATTTTATTACTTTCAAATGGACTTGCATTTCACGCATCATCAGACTTTCATTTAATGAAAAATACCGAGTGGGGAGCAGTTGCTTATTTATCCCAATCAAAATATGGAATATGCAACGATAATGGAACATGTACAGAAGACAACACTACAACAGGAACACCACTTAAAGTAGCAAATAATAATTACTACGAAGAAACATCCAAAAATATAACAACAGGTTGTGGAGGAGGTGACACTTCTCAAATAGGTGTATGTCCTGCAGAAAACAGATGGGAAACAGCAAATGGAATTAAAGCAAGCACAACACATAATATAACAGGTATTTATGATATGGCCGGTGGAAGACAAGAGTACGTTATGGGAGTTATGAAATCTAGTGATAATACTACAATTGATTGGTCTCCTAATAAAACGTATGGAAGTGGTTTTCAAGTATATCCAATTCCTACAGACACTAAATATTATGACTTATATGATTATGGAACAACTGATAGAGATACATCAGCTTATTCAAGAGGATTATATGGAGATGCAACAATCGAACTGAACCCATCTTCTGGAACAACATGGAACGAGGATAGGGGAACAATGATAAATAATATATCAGCATTTTTTCTAAGAGGTGGACAAGCATCATCGGATTCTTCAGGTGGTATATGGGGATTTTATTCAAACTTTGGTAGTGGATACAACGATCGCACAGTTCGTCCTGTAATCTCAATTATTGCTAATTATTAAAGAAAACTTAGTTTTCTTTTTTTGTCAATAATCAGTAAAATATTATCTAAACACTAGTCATATAGTTAAATATAAGATAAAATGATATAAAGGATGGTTAGGTGAAATATGACTTTTAAATACCAAGATTTAGAAATTAACTACATAGATAACGAATTAAAATCAAATAACACATTAGTATTCCTTCATGGTTGGGGACAAAATATAGGAATGATGAAACCTATAGCTAAACCATTTTATGATACGCACAGAGTATTAATAATCGACCTTCCAGGTCATGGAGATTCATCACTACCAAGCAAATCTTATGAGTTAGATGAGTTTGTATTAATAATAAATAAATTATTAGGAAAATTAAAAATAAAAAATCCAACATTCATTGGACACTCATTTGGAGGAAAAATCAGTTTATTATATGCTTCTAAACACGAAATAAATAAACTTGTTCTTCTAGCAAGTCCATTTAGAAAAAGTACAAAAAAACCATGTTTACCTATAAGAATATTTCAAAAACTGAAATTTCTTCCAGGAATGAAACAACTAGGAGAAGTACTAAAATCAAAAATAGGTTCAGATGATTATAAAAGATCAACTCCTGTTATGAGAGAAATATTAGTTAAACATGTTAACAATGATTTAACAGAAGACGCAAAAAAAATAAAATGTCCTACACTAATAGTATGGGGAACAAAAGATGAAGCAGCACCAGTCAGTGATGCCTATGCACTAAATGAACTAATTAAAGATTCAGGTATCGTTATCTACGATAATGCAACTCATTATGCGTACTTAGAACATCTAAAAAATATTATCGAAGTATTAAAAAAATTTGTATAAAGGAGTGATATAAATGATATATATATCAATAATACTATTTACAATTTATCTATATCTTAAAATATTAAGATCACTACATATGTTACAACAAAATAGATATAATCGTGGAAAAAAATATTATTATTGGATTTTTCAAAATCCAAGTAAAGTGTATTTATCAGAATCAGTATTGTTCATATTATCATTAACATTTCTAATGTTTGACAATACATTAATGAGTATAGTATTTAGTATAGTATCACTAATTAATATAATATTATTAAATAATAAAAAAGATAATAAAAAAACACCATTAGTAATGACATCAAGAATTAAAAGAATGCTAATAACAAATTTAATTATTTATATAATACTTGTAGTAGTATTGATAATAAACTATAACCAAGAGTATCTAGCATATTATTATATATTATTAAGTATAATAGCATATATAAATAACTTCACAGTTATATTTATAAACTTCTTAAATCGTCCAATAGAAAAACTAGTAGGACTTTATTTCAAAAATAAAGCCCTAACAAAGTTTAGAAGTATGACTCATATGGAAACTATTGGAATAACAGGAAGTTATGGAAAAACAAGCAGTAAAAATATATTAAATGATATTTTAAATATAAAATATAATGCTTACCCAACACCGAAAAACTTCAATACTCCATTTGGACTAATGATTACAATTAATGAACACCTTGATAAATTTGCAGATTTCTTTATAGCAGAAATGGGAGCTTGTAGAAAAGGTGAAATAAAAGAACTATGCAACTTAGTTACACCTAAATATGGAATACTTACTAAAATAGGACTTGCTCATCTTGAAACATTTGGAAGCGTTAAAACAATTCAAAATACTAAATTTGAACTTATAGAATCTTTACCAAGTGATGGTCTAGGAGTTCTAAATGGAGATGACCCTAAACAAGTTAATTATGAATTAAAAAATAATGTTGAAGTTAAATTTGTAGGAATAGATAACCCTAATGTAGATACTCATGCAAGTAATATAAAAATCACTCATGAAGGATCTACATTTAAAGTGAAATTCAAAGACGAAAAAGAAAACCATATATTTAAAACAAAACTATTAGGCAGAGCTAATATATATAATATTTTACAAGCAATTACTTTAGGAAAACATTTAGGTATAACTATAGATAAATTAAAGACTGCAGTGGCAAATGTTAAACCGGTAGAACATAGACTACAACTAAGAAAATATTATGATATGTATTTAATTGATGATGCCTATAACTCTAATCCAGAGGGAGCAAAGATGGCTCTAGAAGTATTAGAACTAATGCCAGGAACAAGAGTGATTATAACTCCAGGAATGATTGAACTAGGAGCAAAAGATCAAGAAATTCATTATGAATTTGGCAAGTTAATTGCTAAGTCAACAGATATAGCAATACTAATTGGAGAACAAAAAACAAAAGATATTAAAAAAGGATTAATAAGCGAAAACTTCAAAAAAGAAAACATTTATATATTTAACGATGTTCAAGAAGCAATTAAATTATTACCAAAATTAAAACAAAAAAATAAAAACCTATTTGCGTTATTAGAAAATGATTTACCAGATAGTTTTGATGAAAAAGGAAGTGTAAAATAATGATAAAAGTAGGAGTAATATTCTGCTGGAAATCAGTAGAACATGAAGTTAGTATTGTAACAGCAATACAATCTATAGAAAACTTAGATACAAACAAATATCAAATAATTCCAATATATATTTCTAAACAAGGTATTTGGTATACAGGAGAACTATTAAAAAATATTGATAACTACAAACAACTAGATCAAATACCAATGTATGCTAAAGAAGTATGTTTAATCAAAAAAGATAATGAATTTGTATTACAAAAAACTAAAGGACTATTTAAATATGTAATTACAACAGTTGATGTTGTAATACCAATTGTCCATGGTAAAGGAGTAGAAGATGGATCATTATCTGGATATCTTGAAACAATAGGAATTCCTTATGCATCATCTTCAATGCTTGGAGCATCACTAGGACAAGATAAAGTAGTTCAAAAACAATTACTAGAAGCCAATGGTATTAATGTTCCAAAATACGTATGGTTCTATGATTCAGAATATACTACAAATGAAGATAAAATAATTGCTGATATTGAAAAATTAAAATATCCAGTAATAATAAAACCAGCTAGATTAGGAAGTAGTATTGGAATATCTTTTGCTAATAATAAGCTAGATTTAAAAGACTCAATAGAAGATGCTATTAAATATGATAACAAAATAGTTGTTGAAGAAGTTATTAAAAACTTAAAAGAAATAGATTGTGCAATAATAGGTGATTATGAAAATCAAGAAGTATCACCACTAGCAGAATATGTTACATCAAACAACTTTTTAACATTCGATGATAAATACTTAAGTGGCGGTAAAAAAGGAGCTCCTAAAAATAATAATGGAAAAGTAAATACTACTGGATTTGAAATTCCTGCTAAAATTGAAGATAAATTAGCTAAAGAAATTCAAGAAACTTCAGTAAAAGCATTTAAACTAATGAATTTCAAAGGAGTAACAAGATTTGACTTCCTAGTAGATACTAAAACAAATAAAGTTTATTTAAATGAACCAAATACAATTCCCGGATGTCTTTCATTCTTCTTCTTTAAACCGATGGGTAAAGAATATAAAAACTTACTTGATGATTTAATTAAGATAGCAATTAAAGAATATAAAAACGAAGCAAAAAGAACAACAAATTTTGATTCTAATATTTTAGAAACATATAAAAATCCAGGAAATAAAAATAAAATGAAAAAAAGCAACTAAATTGCTTTTTTTATGCTATAATATATATGGTGAGATGATGAAAAATAAAATAATAAGTATAGGTATTCTTATTGCGATATTAATAATATCTATTAGTAGCTCATATGCATACTTTTTTACAAGAAATAATAATTCCTCATTGGAAACTAACGCTACAGCAGCATTGATTGCCAACATAGAATTCGTCCACGGTCAAAGCGTTAAAACACCTCCAGAGGGAATATATCCCGGATGGATAGGAGTACAAGAGTTCAATATTAATACACCAGACAACATATCAAAAGGCACAGGAGCTTTTGAAATAGTTGTAGAAACAACAATAGCTGAAGAATATGAAGATTGGGTATCAATAGAGGTATATAAAACAACTAATGCCAGTAATACAATTACAAGTGTAGAAGGAGAAATAGTATCAAATGATGAAAATCAAAATCAAATTTTTGTAAATGACACAGTAAATTTCCAAGGATTCACAGAAAATTTTGACTCAATAATATCTCAAAAAATCACTAGTAATACTACTTCGTTAGTGTTGGATAAACAAAACTTCGATTTATCATCATGGGAAGATACAAAATACTATGTAGTATATAGATATCATAATGTTAACGAAAATCAAAACGGTACTATGAACAAAAGTTTTAATGCTAAAATTAACGTTAATTCAATCATAAAATTTGACGATACAAAAGATTATTACTCTACATGGATTTGGCAACCTGCAAAAATCACAAGTAATTATGTAGAAGAGTTAGTTGACAATGGTGTAGATAGAGTATATTTATATTTTGAAGTTAGCAGAACAAATGAATTTTATAAAGAAAAAGTAAAATTATTAATGGATAAAGGAATAAAAGTAGAGTTTCTAATAGGGGATCCTGATTATATATATCCATTAAACTACGATAGAATAGATGAGTTTAACACAAAAGCCCAAGAATACAATAACTCAGTAGACCCAAAGTATAAAATAGATTCAATTCATATAGATACTGAACCTTATACACAAAGTGGTTGGAATGGAACTGAAGCAGAAAGAGCAGAATTAATTCTTTTATATCAGAACCACGTTATAGATGCAGAAGCAACTTTCAAAAACTATAATGTGAAATTCGATGTACCTTTCTGGTACGATGAAATTAACTACGATAATATAGAATACAATCAAGGATTACTAGTTGATTTTGTTTCAAATAACTCTGAGGGAATAACGATAATGGCATATAATGATGATTCTGGATTTATTATTAATGTTTGTGAATACGAAATCCAAAATCACTATAATGTAGAAATTGCTGTTGAATATGGAGATTTACCAGGATCAGAAGGAGTGACATTTTTTGATGAAGGTATCGACTTTATGTTAACAGAATTAGAAAAAGTAAGAAATGCATATGATACAAAGTATGCAATACATCAGTATATATTACCATAAAGACACTAGTTGTCTTTTTTTTGTTCTGTGCTATAATAAAATGAGGTGATTACTTTGAAAAAAATATTAATCTTAGGAGGATACTCTAACAAAAATATTGAATTTATTAACGGATGGAAAGAACAACTAAGTGATTATAATGTAACTCTTCAACAATATAATCATTGGAAGGGTCAAGAATTCAGCCTTGAAACCGAATCGAGCAAATTTCTAGAATTAATAAAAGATCAAGATATCTTAATAGCAAAATCAATTGGAACCATAATTACATTAACTAATATTAAAGAATTAAATATCAAAAAAATAATCCTTATGGGGATACCTCAAAGATTATGTAAAGAAGAAAATATCGATATCAAAAATCTTATCAAAAGTAATCAAATCAATACTTTATATATCCATCAAGAACATGATGTAACGGGTATATATCAAGAATTATCCATGATAGTACCAAATGCAGTATGTATTTCAGGATCAGATCATAGCTATACAAACTACGATGAAATACTACCAATAATTAAACCATTTATAGAAAGGTAAAAATATGGGAATTGAAAAAGGTAAAGTAAAATTAGAAAATTATAATAATGACTGGAGTAATGAATTCCAAAAAGAAAAAGTAGAATTAGAAAAATTACTAGGAAATATTGCTAAGTCTATAGAACACATTGGTTCAACTGCAATAATTGGTATCAAAGCTAAACCAGTTATTGATATTGCAATAGGAGTAGATAACTTTCAAGATTTCTTAGATATTCAAGACAAATTCAAAGACTACACATTGAAAATTGATTTAGATAATGATGAAGTACTAATAAAAAAAGGTACAGAAAAAAACACAACTCATTTCATTCATTTAATGGAAATAACTAGTAAAAGATATATAGAATCAATTATATTTAGAGACTATCTAAATAAATATGATAACTATAAAGAAGAGTATCAAAAACTAAAAGAAGATCTAGCAATTAAATATGCCGATGATCGACCAAGTTATACTAAGTCAAAAAATAGTTTTATTAATGAAACTTTAAAACTTGCATGGGAAGAGTATAATAATGGAAACTTATGATGTAATAATTATCGGGGCCGGAGTTTCCGGCCTTATGTGTTCACAACAACTTAAAAATTACAAATATTTAATACTAGAAAAGAATAATGAACCTGGTAAAAAGTTACTTATAACAGGTAATGGTAGATGTAACTTAACTAATTTAAAAGACAACGAAAATTTCTTAAA
>CAYJCL010000020.1:0-8688 GCA_964368665.1 uncultured Muribaculaceae bacterium | reverse complement strand
ATTATTTTCAACATTTGCCATACTAACCTCCTAAAACTCTAGTCCAGCTTCTCTAGCAGCTTCTGCTAGCGCTTTAACACGTCCATGATAAAGGTATCCACCTCTATCAAAAACAACTTTCGTAATTTTTGCTTTTTTTGCTTTTCCAGCAATATCTTTACCAACTAAAGCAGCACCTTCAGCGTTTCCACCAGTTTTAACTTTAAGTTCAACTGATGAAGAACTAGCTAAAGTAACACCTTTAACATCATCGATAATTTGTGCAAAAATTTGACTATTTGATCTAAATACATTTAATCTAGGACATTCTGCAGTACCAGTAATTTTATTACGAACACGCACATGTCTTCTTTTACGACTTACATTCTTAGCTTCTCTTTTTATCATAATCTCACTCCTTATCCCTATGCTGCTTTCTTACCTTCTTTACGACGTACATATTCACCTTTGTAACGGATACCTTTACCTTTATATGGTTCTGGTTCTCTTACTTTACGAATATTAGCCGCAAGTTCAGTAACTTTTTGTTTATCAATTCCACTTAATGAAATTTCTGTATTACTAATTAATTCAACTTTAATATCACTAGGAGCAGTAACAAATACTTGATGAGAATATCCAGCATTAAGAGTTATTTTTTGTCCTGCAACTGCAAAACGATATCCAACTCCAACTGCTTCTAATCCCTTAGTATAACCTTCAGTAACACCAATAATCATATTGTTAATTAATGAATTAGTTGTACCATGTAATTGTTTAGCTTCCTTTGTTTCATTAGCTCTTGTAGTAATAATTTTTCCTTCAACTTCTTTAACATCGATTAAATCTCTAACTACTAATTTAAGTTCTCCCTTAGGTCCCTTAACAGTAACGTTAGGTTTTTCAATTGTTACAGTAACTCCAGTAGGAATTACTAATTCTCTTTTTCCAATTCTACTCATATTAGTTTTCCTTACCAAATATAGGCAAGTACTTCTCCTCCCAATTTAGCAGCACGAGCTGCCTTATCAGTCATTAATCCTTGTGAAGTTGATATAATTGCAATTCCAAGTCCGTTTAAAACGCGAGGAATTTCATCATGTTTTGCATAAACACGAAGTCCAGATTTACTAATTCTCTTAAGACCTTTAATAACTCTTTCTTTCTTTTCTCCGTATTTTAATGTTAAAACCATTTTATCTCCAGTTACAACTTTTGTATAATCAAAATCTGCAATATAACCTTCACTTTTAAGAATTTCAGCAATTCCTAAAGTCATTTTTGATCCTAATACTTCAACAGTATCATATTTCATTTGATTTGCGTTACGTACTCTCGTAAGCATATCAGCTATTCTATCTCCAACCATAATTTCAATTCCTCCTTTCTACCAACTTGATTTCTTAACACCAGGAATTTCTCCTTTTGATGCTAATTCTCTAAAGCAAATACGACATAATTTAAATTTACGAAGCACTCCATGAGGACGTCCGCATCTTTCGCAACGAGTATATTCTCTTACTTTAAACTTTTGTTTTCTTGCTTGTTTAACTTTTAAACTAGTTTTTGCCATACAATCCTCTCTTACTTTCTAAAAGGCATTCCAAATGCGCTTAATAATTCTAATGCTTCATCATTAGTATTAGCTGTTGTAACAAATACAACATCCATACCTCTGATTTTTAAAATATTATCATATTCTATTTCTGGGAAAATTAATTGTTCTTTAATTCCTAAAGTATAATTTCCTTTTCCATCAAAAGCCGTTCTTGATACTCCTCTAAAATCTCTTACACGAGGTAATGAAACTTTAATTAACTTTTCCATGAAGTCATACATTTTTTCTCCACGTAATGTTACTTTAGCACCAATACTTTGACCTTCTCTTAACTTAAAGCCTGCTATTGAATTACGAGCTTTAGTTACAACTGGTTTTTGACCAGTAATAAGTTCTAAATCTTTTACAGCAGCATCAACAAACTTACTATCATTAGCACCTTCTCCAACACCCATGTTGATAACAATTTTATCTAACTTAGGCACTTGCATAGAAGATTCATAATTGAATTTAGTCATTAATGATTTTGTAATTTCTTTAGTATATAAATCTTTAAAATTACTCATAACTCACCTCTACTTAGCTTTCTTTTCAGTTTTTTTAGTTTCTTTTTTAACAGTTTCTTTTTTTACTGTTTCTTTTTTAGGTTCAGCTTTAGCAGTTTTTTTAACTTCTTTTTTAGCTGAGTCTAATACTTTAACATTTGAAACATGAATTGATGCTTCAACTGTTTGGATTGAACCACTTTCGTTAGTTCTTCCTGGTTTAATGTGTTTAGTAACAACATTAACACCTTCAACGATAACACGATCTTTATTTTTTAATGTAGTTAATACTTTACCTTCTTTACCTTTGTCTTTTCCAGTAAGTACTCTAACTTTATCTCCAACTTTTACTTTCATAGATCCTCCTATAAAACTTCGTTAGCTAGTGAAACGATTTTCATATAATCTTTTTCACGTAACTCACGTGCCACAGGTCCAAATACTCTTGTACCAGCCGGTGACTTATCATCCTTTATAATTACTGCTGCGTTATCATCGAATTTAATGTAAGAACCATCAGCTCTACGAGCTCCTTGAACGCTTCTTACTATTACAGCTTTTACAACTTTTCCTTTTTTAATATTACTATTAGGAATAGCTTTTTTAACACTTGCTACAACAACATCTCCAATATTTCCATATTTTCTTGTTGATCCACCAAGTACACGAATAACTAATAACTCACGAGGTCCAGAATTATCAGCAACTTTTAATCTACTTTCTTGCATTATCATAATTCAGTACCTCCTTATAAGATTACAGCTTCAACAAGTACTTCTACTAATTCATATCTTTTAGTTTTAGATAATGGTCTAGTAGCAACTACTCTAACTGTATCCCCTTCTTTAGCTTTATTAAGTTCATCATGAGCTGTATATTTTTTTGAAGATTTAACTCTCTTACCGTAAAGTGGGTGCTTTTTATATGTTTCAACTAAAATAGTAATAGTCTTATCATTTTTTGCACTAACAACTTTTCCAACTAGTTCTTGTTTTTTAGTTTCTGCCATTATTTTTCCCCTCCTTGGTTCATTTCTCTTTCACGAAGAATAGTTTTCATTCTCGCTACATCTTTTCTTAATTCACGAATCTTAGAAGGTTTTTCTAAACTTCCTGTAGATTGTTTCATTCTTAAATCAAATAATTCAACTTTAGATTCATCAATTTTTTTAGTTAATTCAGTATCTTTAAGTTTTCTTAAATCATTAACCTTCATTAGATTCACCACCTTTATTTTCTCTTATAACAAATTTAGTTCTGATTGGTAATTTATGAGCAGCAAGTCTTAATGCTTCACGAGCAACTTCTTCACTAACTCCTCCAACTTCAAACATAATTTTTCCAGTTTTAACAACTGCAACCCAAGCATCAACAGATCCTTTACCTTTTCCTTGACGAGTTTCAAGAGGTTTTTTAGTTAATGATAAGTGTGGGAATATATTAATCCATACTTTCCCTCCACGTTTCATATAACGTGTCATTGCAATTCTTGCAGCTTCTATTTGACGAGCAGTAATCCATGCTCCTTCTTTTGCTTGTAAACCATATTCACCGAAATGACATTCTAGATTTCCTCTAGCTTTACCATCATATGATACACGATGAGATTTACGATATTTAGTTCTCTTTGGAATTAACATCTTTTGTTTCTCCCTTCACTGCTTTTTTAGTAGGAAGAATTTCTCCTTTATAAATCCAAACTTTAACACCTATTTTACCATAAATAGTATCAGCTTCAGCATGAGCGTAATCTATATCAGCACGAATAGTGTGTAGAGGTACAGTACCTTGAGTATAACCTTCAGTACGAGCCATTTCAGCTCCCCCTAAACGACCACTAACAGCTGTTTTGATACCCTTAGCTCCAGCTTTTAAAGTGTTTCTAATAGCTCTTTTTTGAGCAGTTCTAAATGGAGCACGTGCAGCAATTTGCATAGCAATTGTTTCTGCAACTAATCTCGCATTTAAATCTGGATTTTTTACTTCAACGATAGAAATATATACTTCTTCATCTACTAATTTCTTTAAAGCTTTTCTTAATTTATCAATATCTTCTCCGCCTTTACCGATAATAATACCTGGTTTAGCAGTTAAGATTTTAACTTCTGTTTTTTTATTACTTCTTTCAATTACGATTGAAGCAATAGCAGCATCTTTAAGTAACTTAGTTAAGTATTCACGGATTTTAATATCCTTATGTAAATATTTACTAAATTCACTTCTAGAAGCGAACCATTTAGAATCCCAATCTTTATTAACTCCAATTCTTAAACTTATTGGATTTACTTTTTGTCCCATTATTTCGCCTCCTTGATTTCTGTTTTATTGTCGCTAACTTTAACAACAATATGACTCGTTCTCTTATCTCTACGATCTACATTAGAACGACTACCAATTTTAACTCTTTTTAAAACCATTCCTGGATTAATGAAGCACTCAGAGATCACAAGTTCTGATTCATTAGCACCATTATTATTAACCGCATTAGCAATAGCAGATTTTAAAACTTTATCGATTAAACGACTACCTTTAGTATTAGTTGTAGCTAATATTTGTTTAGCAGTTTTAACATCTTTACCTCTAATTAAGTCAAGAGTCATTCTGGCTTTACGTGGAGCAATCATAGCTCCTTTATGTATTGCGAATGTTTCCATCTACTTATTCTCCCTTCCTACTTTTGCCCTGTATGTCCAGTGAACTTACGAGTTGCTGCAAATTCTCCAAGTTTATGCCCTACCATATCTTCAGTAACATAAACTGGAATAAATTCTTTTCCGTTATGAACTGCAAATGTGTGTCCGATAAAGTCAGGATAAATTGTTGAACGACGAGACCAAGTTTTTACAACTTCTTTTTTACCATTTTTATTTAATTCTTGAACTCTTTTAAGTAATCTTGCGAATACATAAGGTCCTTTTTTCAAACTTCTTGCCATTTAATTTTCCCTCCTACTTTTTCTTACGACTAACAATTAACTTGTCAGATGCCTTTTTATTTTTACGTGTTTTAAGCCCAAGAGCCGGTTTACCCCAAGGAGTAACTGGTCCCTTACGACCGATAGGTGCACGACCTTCACCACCACCATGTGGATGGTCATTAGGGTTCATTACAGAACCTCTATTAGTAGGTCTAATACCCATATGACGTTTACGTCCAGCTTTACCTAGATTTACTAATTCGTAATCTTCGTTTCCAACTACACCAACAGTTGCCATACAAGTTCCAAGAATTTTTCTTGTTTCCCCACTTTGTAATCTTACCATTACATATTTATCTTCTCTACCTAATATTTGAGCACTAGCTCCAGCAGAACGAGCAATTTCAGCTCCTTTTCCAGGTTTTAATTCGATACAATGAACTACTGTACCAACTGGAATATTCATAAGTGGTAACGCATTACCAACTTTAATATCTACATTAGATCCACTCTCAATAATAGTACCAACCGTTAAACCTTTTGGAGCGATAATATATCTTTTTTCTCCATCACGGTAATTAATTAATGCAATATTTGCATTACGGTTTGGATCATATTCGATAGTAGCAACTCTTCCAGTAACGTTATCTTTATTTCTTTTGAAATCTATCATACGATACTTTCTTTTTGCTCCTCCACCGATATGTCTTACAGTCATACGACCTTGATTATTTCTTCCACCACTTTTAGAAATTGATTTAAGTAGTGACTTCTCAGGAGTAGATGTAGTTATTTCAGTATTTGCCAATGTTGACATTCCACGACGACCATTAGTCGTTGGTTTAAATTTCTTAATTGCCATAACTTTCTCCTATAATTCTATTTTGTCGCCATCTTTAAGAGTAACAATAGCTTTTTTGTAAGTTTTAGTCTTACCAGTATACTTTCCTACTCTCTTATCTTTAGCTTTAGTATTTAAAGTGTTTAATCTAACAACCTTAACTCCAAAAGCAGCTTCGATAGCTTTTCTTATTTCTATTTTATTTGCACTCTTTGCAACTTTAAAAGTGTATACACCTTTATCAGCAGCATAAGCAGATTTTTCAGTAACAACTGGTGCAATAATAATATCAGCGTAACTTTTCATTATTTAAGCACCTCCTCGATTTGATTAATTGCAGCTTCATCACAAACTAGGATATCAGCATTTACTAAATCATAACAATTTATTTCATTAGCTAAGATACAATAAGCATAACCTAAGTTTCTTGCAGCCATGTATAAATTTTCATTATCTTCTTTAGTTACGAATAATACTTTTCCTTTTAAGTCTAAAGTATTCATTACATTTTTTAAATCTTTAGTTTTAAGTGTATCTAAAACTATATTATCAAGAACTACTAACTCTTTGTCATTAAACTTATAAGTTAATGCACTCTTAAGAGCTAATACTCTTTCTTTCTTATTCATCTTAAATGTATAATCTCTTGGAGTAGTTGCGAAAGCAACACCACCTCCACGCCATTGTACAGATCTAATAGATCCTTGACGAGCACGACCAGTACCTTTTTGTCTCCATGGTTTTCTTCCCCCACCAGAAACTTCAGCACGAGTCTTAGCTTTATGAGTTCCTTGTCTTGTAGCAGCTAATTGTAAATCAATAGCTTTCTTTAAAACAATATCATTTACTTCAACATTCCAAATTTCTTTATTTAAATTAATATCTTTAAGGTTTTCACCTTTAATATTTAAAACTTTAATCTTTGCCATATTATAAATTCCTCCTTAAAGAATTAATTACTTTCCTTTTCTTCAGTTTCTACTGTTTCAACAGTTTCAGCAACTTCAGGAGTTTCAACTACTTCTTCAGTTACTTCTTCAACTGCATCAACTACAGTTTCATAGCTTACTAATTCTTTAGGATCAGCCTTACGACTGTTCTTAATAGCAGCTTTAACAAATACTAAACCTTTTTTTGGTCCAGGAATGTTTCCGCTTACTAAGATATAACCTTCAGCTACATTAACTTCTACTACTTCTAGATTTTGGATTGTTGTTGTTTCATGACCCATGTGTCCAGGTAAATTCTTACCTTTCATAACACGCATTGGTTTCATCGTACCCATTGAACCTGGTCTACGGTGAAATCTTGAACCATGTGTCATTGGTCCACGTGATTGATTATGACGTTTAATAACACCTTGAAAACCTTTACCTTTATTAGTTCCAGTTACGTCTACTACGTCACCTACAGCGAAGATATCTGCGCTGATAACATCACCAAGCGCATAACTTCCATCGAAATCTCTGATTTCTTTTAAGAAGCGCTTAGGATTTGTGTTGGCTTTTTTAACATGACCAACGCTTGCTTTACTAGCATTTTTTTCTTTTTTGTCTACTGCACCAAGTTGAACTGCATTATATCCATCAGTTTCCATAGTTTTAACTTGTGTAACAACATTTGGTTCTACACTAACTACAGTTACAGGAATTAATTTACCTTCTTTAGTAAATACTTGAGTCATTCCAACTTTGCGCCCTAAGATTCCTTTCATTTTTACCTCCATAATTATTTGATATTAATATCTACTCCACTAGGTAAATCTAAATGAGCTAACGCTTCAATAGTTTCCTTACTTGGATCTTTGATATCAATAAGTCTTTTGTGTGTACGACTTTCGAATTGTTCTCTTGAGTCTTTGTACTTATGTACTGCTCTTAATACTGTAAATTTTTCAATTTCAGTAGGAAGAGGTACAGGACCACAAACAGTCCCTCCTGTTCTTTTAACAGTTTCAATTATCTTTCCAGCAGCTAAATCAACAATTCTATGATCATAAGCTTTCAATTTAATTCTAACTTTTGACATAACCTCCTATGTCCTCCTTTCGCCTATATCTAGTATAGACTTGCTCGACGTAAATAACTTGAAACTAAGATTTGTCTAACAACTAACCCTAGCGTATCAACAACCTCACGCGTCCTCGCAGTCATACGTATTCAATTATAGCAAGAAAATACCTTTATTGCAAGTGTTTTCTGCATAAAAAAAGCAAGTCATTAACTTGCTAATTCAATACTCTCTAAAAAGTAATTTCCATCTATATTAATAAAAGTATATAAATAAGTATCCAATTCAGCATCTATTTCTAAATTTGAAGTATAAGGAACTTTAGAACTTATCAATTCATTATTATCATAGTCTTTATAAAAATCATAATAAACCATTGATTGGTCATCAGACATACCTTCAAAAACAGCAAACGCTACTCTTTCATATATATATAGTCTTTCACTATCTTTCTCTGCTTTAGTTATTTCTTTAAAAATAAACTTATCAACAGGACCTGTATTACTATCTGGTATTTCAGTCGTTCTATATCTACCCTCATCATCTACTTCATATAAACCAATAGCATTATTATTATCATCAACTGCAATTCTTCCAAATCCATAATAATATTGATCTTTAGATACCTCTTCAAAATAATTATCTAAATCAGCTTCAGTAAGACTTTGTTCAATATACCCAGACTCATCTAAATATTCATTCATTTCATCAAGAGTAATATAAGTCCAATGTTTCATTTCCTCTTCAATATCATCAAACACTTCATGAGTCATAGGTTGAGCTAAATCTTCATGATAATATTTATTTAAAGCATAAGCAATTAATTCATTAGTAGTTAA
>CAYJCL010000019.1:0-8746 GCA_964368665.1 uncultured Muribaculaceae bacterium | reverse complement strand
ATAAGTATAATGATTTATCATGGCTTTATGATGTTGAATTTGAATATTTAAATGATCCTTTAATTGATAAAATTATATTGATTGGTAGATTTAGATATGATGTTGCTGCTAGATTGGAATATACTGATTGTGATTTAAATAAGATTATAATGGTTGATGAAATAGATAACCTTAGTGAGATTATGAAGGATACTGAAGGACGTATTTTTACGATGGTATGTTTTGATATGACTGAAGTAATAAAGAAACTTATTGAGGTGAGAAAATGAAAACTATTAGAATAGCTCATTTATATTATGATTTAATGAATTTATATGGTGAGAATGGTAATGTTAGAGCAATAGTTAAACAATTAGAGAGTCAGAATGTTAAAGTAGTTGTTAGTTTTTTAACTATTGATAATACAATAGATTTTAGTAATTATGATTTTTATTATATTGGTGAAGGAACTATTGATAATACTTTATTAGTATTAAATGATTTGAAAAAATATAAGGCTAGTATTAAGAAGTGTGTTAAAGAAGGAAAATTTTTCTTAGTAACTGGTGATTCTGTTTCATTATTTGGTGAATCTTTAATTATTGATGATGAGTACTATGAAGGTATTAATGTTTTACCTTATACTGCTAAGGGAATTGATTTTAGAATAGTTGGTGAACAGTTTTATACTTCTAAGCTAATCAATGAAGATATTATTGGTTTTCAAAATAGAGAAACAATTATTGATGATTATGATGGAATATTTAATGTTTCAACCGGGACTGGTTTTAAACCTAATGTTATGAGCGAAGGAATAAATGTTAATAATTTTTATGGAACATATTTACTTGGACCTTTATTAGTTAGAAATCCATATTTTACTGAATATTTAGTTAAAGAGTTATTAAAGTTCAATAAAATTGATTATAAAGAAGTTGATGAAGATATAAGTTATACTGCTTATAGAGAATTTATTAAGAACTTTAAAAAATAGATGCTAGTTATTAGCATCTATTTTTATAGTTATTTCTTGGTCATCAACTTCAAGGATGACTTCTTTTTTATTGATGTCAATTATTTTTACTTTTCCTCGTAAGCTGTTACTTTTTCGTTCAAGGTATTTTTCTAGGAACTTTTCTAAAAAATCAATATCGTTAAGTAGTTCGTTCATTTATATCACCTATTTATATATATTATACCTCTATTTGTTGTTTCCTTTTAATATTTAATAAAAAATGTTACGTATAATAAAAATGCTAGATAAAGGAATAATACTATTTTTCCGTGAATTCGATTGTTTTTATTATCTGATGATCCTAATCCAATTGCCATGGTAGCAAGGAATCCTCCAATAAGGCCTCCTATATGAGCTGCATTATCGATTCCTGGAACTAGGAATCCTATTGCTACATTTAATAAAATTAATGGTATTATTTGAGATTTTAATACTGTTCCTAAATATACTCTGTGGTAATATCCAAAGTATGCTAGTGCTCCAAGAAGACCAAAGATTGCTCCTGATGCTCCAACTGATACACTATCACTTAGAATAATTGATAGTAAACTTCCTGATACTGCACTGATCAAGTATATAAATACAAATTTTGCTTTTCCGAAGTATGTTTCTACTTGAGAACCAATAATAAATAGTGCATACATATTAAGTAGAATATGAGTAATACTTCCATGAAGGAATGCTCCCGTTATTAGTCTATATATTTGCCCGTCTGCAATGTATGGACCGTATACTGCTCCTAGATCAAGTAATTTATACACATCATCAAGTGCTCCAGTTAATAGTGATACTACAAACATGATTGAACATAATGCAATAATTATTGGAGTAAATAACAATGTTTTTTTCTTGAATACTTTTTCATATTCTTTATTATTTTTTTCAGTTTTTTCATTTATTTCTTTAGTAACATTCATAATTAAATCTACTCCTTGTAAGTCTTTGATTAATTTTGATTTTATATTAGGAAATTTTTCTAATATACTTTGGTTCTGATCAATATCTTCAATTTTTTTGATATTAGCTATTTCTACTGTATCTTCTTGAAACACTTTAATTCCTTCATTTAAATTTAATTGAATGTTTAATGAGTTTAGTTTGAATGCTAAGGTTTTCTTTTTTATTTGTTTCATTACACTTTTAGTTTTTAATACATCTATTTGAAGTTGTTCATTATTATGAATGTAATTTGAATTTATTCTGATGATTCCTATTTCTGCTCCAACATTTTCTAACCATATTTCATTATTTACTCCGTTTACTATAATTGGTGTATAATGTTCTTCTGTTATAAAATAATGGACTAAACGCATTATTAAATCATCTTTATTTTCTACTAATATACTACTCATATGACCTCCTATTTAATTTTAATATATTTATTCAAGATTATCAATGAAGTCTTGAAAATATTTGGGTAATTCACTTGTAAATTTCATATTCTCTTTTGTAATTGGATGGATAAATTCCATTTCACTTGAGTGAAGGAATTGACCAAATTCACTGCATTTTTTATTTGTATATATTGGATCGTTATAGATAGGATATCCAATATAGTTAGAATGTACTCTTATTTGATGAGTTCTTCCTGTTTCTAAAGTAAAGTTCGCCAATGTATATGCTTTATATCTATTGATTACTTTTAGATGAGTTATAGCTGATTTTGAGTTTGTATCTGTTACAGCCATTTTTTTTCTATTATTAATATCTCTTCCGATTGGAGCATCGATTGTAGCTGTATTATGTGGGAATACTCCTGTAAGCAATGCTATATATTTTCTAGTAACTTTTTTTTCTTTGAAGTATTCTGTTAATAATGCATGTGTTTCGTTAGTTTTAGCTACTAGTAGTAGTCCACTCGTATCTTTGTCGATACGATGTACTATTCCAGGTCTTTCTTCATCATCACTTAGGTTTGTATGATAAAGTAATCCATTTACTAGAGTGTTATCATAGTTCCCACTACCTGGGTGGACTACTACTCCACTACTTTTATTAATTACAAGTAAATGTTCATCTTCATAAACTATATCTAAATCCATTTTTTGTGGTTCTAAAGTTATTTCTTCTTTAAATGATTCATCAATAGTTATTATGTCATCTATTTTTGTTTTATAATTATTTTTTACAGAATTATCATTTACTAAAATATAATCATTTTCTAGCATTTTAGCAATAGTTGCTCTTGAGTAATCAGTTACTTCTGCTAAATATTTATCAATTCTTTGTTTTGGTTCTTTTACTACTAGTTTCATTTTTGTCTTCTCCTTTTATAATTGCAAATATTAATAAACATACTCCAATTACTACTGCCATATCGCTAATGTTAAATATTGGAAAATGATAATTATTTACTTCAAATGCTATAAAGTCTTTAACGTATCCGAAGAATATTCGATCAATTAAGTTTCCAAATAGTCCTCCAATTACAAGTCCAAATGCAATGATATTTCTAATGTTTTCTTTGAATGAAAACATAAATTTATATAATGCTAAGGCACATATAAGAGTGGCTATATATATTAAGATATAATTATTTTCTAACATACCAAAAGCTACTCCATAGTTTTGTAAGTATGTGATACTAAAGAAGTCTTTAATTATTGTTACTGATTCATAATTTGATAGAAATGTTGATGTTAATGATTTAGTTATTTGATCAATTATTAATACAATAGTAACAATTATAAATATTTTTTTATTCATAAATGCCTCCAGATAATTAATTATATCATAAATCTACTAAAATTACATCTTCTCCTATTTTAATTATTTGTTTAAATGTTATGATTGATTCATCACTAGATCTAGTATTAAATAATTTGATGTTTTTTTTAGGTTCGATGATAATTTTTTCTATTATTCCTTGATCATTTATTTCTATATCAATAATTTTTCCTAGCCTTTTGCCATCTTTGATGTTGACGATATCTTTAATTTGTAAATCTGATATGAGCATTATAACCACCTAAGTAAGTATATGCGTTATTTTATTAATTTTCTTGCATTTTCTAGTCCGTTTTTTTCTATTCTAGATACTTGCGCTTGGGATATTCCTAGTAGTTCTGCTATTTCTGTTTGAGTTTTTCCGATTATGAAACGATCTATTAGGACATTTCTTTCTCTTTCTTTTAATTTATCTAGGGCTTTATTTATTAATATATTCATATCACTAGTTAGAATATCTGATTGTTTATCTTTTATTTGATCTAATATGTATATTGTATCTCCTCCATCATTATAGATCGGTTCAAAGATACTAGCAGGTTCTCTTAATGAGTCGAGAGCTTGGGCTACTTGATATTCTTCTATTTCAAAGTACTTAGCTATTTCTTCTGGTAATGGTTCTATTCCAAATTCATTATAGTATTCTTCTTTATATCTTAATATTTTATATGATAAGTCTTTAATACTTCTTGATATTCTCATTGCAGTATTATCTCTTATATATCTTTTTACTTCTCCTAGAATTAAAGGTACTGCATAGGTTGAGAACATTACTCCATGAGATAGATCAAAGTTATCGACTGCTTTAATTAAACCTACACATCCTATTTGAAATAAATCGTCCATATTATGTTTAGTATTATTGAACTTTTTTAGAATACTTAATACTAGTTTTAAGTTACCATTGATTAGTTCTTCTTTAGCGAGTAGATCACCACTATGGTATTTAATAAATAATTCAGTCATTTCTTTTGATTTTAATACTTTTATGTCTTTTGTATTTATTCCTGTAATATCGACTTTATAACTAGCCATATAATCACCTCGACTTATATAGTGTTTAATAGATTTATTTTATACATGAAGATAGACAAATAAGTGTTTTATTGCTATAATTTGTAAGGAAATGAGTGATTAATATGTTAAGCGTTACTGATTTAAGTTTAAGATTTAGTACTAAGAAGTTATTTGAAGGAGTTAATTTAGAGTTTAAGGGTAGTAATTGTTATGGAATTATTGGAGCTAATGGAGCTGGTAAATCTACTTTTTTAAAAATATTAAGTGGTGAGATTGATTCTACTACTGGTAATGTTTCAATGCCTAAGAATGAAAGATTAAGTGTTTTAAAGCAGAATCATAATGAGTTCGATGATTTAACTGTTATTGATACGGTAATTCGTGGTAATAAGAAGTTATATGACATTATGGTTGAGAAGAATGAAATATATATGAAACCTGATTTTAGTGATGCA
Source organism: uncultured Muribaculaceae bacterium (assembly GCA_964368665.1). Taxonomy (GTDB): domain Bacteria; phylum Bacillota_I; class Bacilli_A; order RF39; family UBA660; genus CAYJCL01. The sequence goes on along the minus strand of CAYJCL010000019.1, from coordinate 3,553 downwards.
GATGGGATTAGGGCTGGTGATTTAGAACATGAATTTGATGTTATGGGTGGATGGCAAGCTGAGGCGGATGCTGCGATTTTATTATCTGGTTTAGGAATTGTCAATGATATTCATTATTCTTTAATGAGTGAATTAAAAGACAGTGATAAAGTAAAAGTATTACTTGCTCAAGCTTTGTTTGGTAATCCTGATGTATTAATTTTAGATGAACCTACTAATGGGTTAGATATGAAAAGTAAATCTTGGTTAGAAGAATATTTAATTGAATTTAAAAATACTATTATTGTTGTTTCTCATGATCGTTATTTCTTAAATAAAGTATGTACTCATATAGTTGATATTGATTATGGAAAGATGACTCTTTTTGTTGGTAATTATGATTTTTGGGTGAAGAGTTCTGAATTAATTCAAAAACAAATGGGAGATTCTAATAAACGTAAGGAAGATAAAATTAAAGAATTAAAAGACTTTATTGCTAGATTTAGTGCTAATGCATCTAAATCTAAGCAAGCTACTTCTCGTAAGAAATTATTAGAAAATATAGTTTTAGATGATATTAAACCTTCTAGTAGAAAGTATCCTTATATTAATTTTGATTATGAAAAGAAATTAGGTACTGAGATATTAATCTTAAGTAATATTTGTTATTCTGTAGATGGTAAAGATATAATAAAGAATTTTACTTTGAATGTTAATAAAGATGATAAGATTGCTTTAATAGGACATAATGAAGTAGCTAAGACTACTCTACTTAGAATTATTGCTGGAGAGTTAGAACCTACTAGTGGTACTATTAAATACGGAATTAATACTAATGTAAGTTATTTTGCTAAGAATCATGATGAGTATTTTGAAAATAAATTAAATATGATTGATTGGTTAAAGCAATACTCTACTTCGACTGAAGAATCATTTGTTAGAGGTTTTTTAGGTAGAATGTTGTTTGGTGGAGATGAAGTATTTAAAACTGTTAATGTTTTATCTGGTGGTGAAAAAGTAAGATGTATGTTATCTAAGATGATGATGGAACAAGGTAATTTTTTATTACTTGATGAACCTACTAATCATCTAGATATTGAATCAATTACTAGTTTAAATAATGCTTTAGTTAAGTTTAATAGTAGTTGTATCTTTTCTACTCATGATCAAGAGTTAATTGATACTACTGCTAATAGATTAATTGAAATTAAAAAAGATGGATCTAGTAGAGATAGATATATGAATTATGAAGAATATTTAGAGAAGTTTGGTGAAGAAGAATAATTGCTATTCTTCTTTTATTATGGTATTATATGTACTCGATTAGGGGTGAATTTATGGATAAAATTAGATTCGAGTTATTCAATGAAATGAAATGGAAGTTTTTTTTGAATAATGATCAATTGTCAGATAAAACTTCAGAATTAGAGCGTTTTATTTCTAAGTTTGATTGTTTAGATTCTTTAGACTTTGCTAAGAGTGTAATGTTTTCTCATGAGTTAAAAGCTAATAATGAGATCGAGGGTTATTTTGATGATGTGTTAAAAATTGAGAGTATAATTAAAACTTTTAATTACAGTGATTCTAAAGATAAGAGAGTTATTTGGAACTTATATAGAGGTTATAAATATATATTAGGAAATGATACTATTGATAAGTTATCTTTAAGAAATTTATACGCTGTTTTAAGTGATAATTTATTATCCAAGGATGATATTAATAATATGGATGATTATTATAGAAAGAATGCTGTATATATATTTCATTCAAATAATATTAATTCTGAACCTAATACTTGTATGGCTGGTAAATATGTTGATGAGTATATGAATTATTATTTTGAGTTTTTAAATAATGGTTTATTTAATGAAACATCTACTGATGTATTTATCAAATCTCAAATATTGCATTTTTATTTAGTGTTTATTCATCCTTATTACGATATTAATGGGAGAACTTCTAGAACTACAGCAATGTGGCATTTACTTAATAATGAAGCATATCCTTATATAATTTTTAACAGAGGTATTTCATTAAAGAAGAATGAATATTATAAGGTAATTCAAGATACTATTAAGTATATGAATTTAACTTATTTTATTAATTATATGTTAGGAACTGTTCATACTGAGTTAGAAAAGGAAGTGCTTGCTCAAAGAATTAATGAATTGACTAACTCTAAGTTTAATGATTTTGAATATCAAACTTTACTATATTTTTTCTCAATGAAAGGGATTAAGACAGTGATGGATTTTGCTACATTATATAATAGATATAATGATAAAAAAAGTGTTAAAGAAGTTTATGATTCGATGATAGTTCCTTTACTTGATTCTGGAATTTTAGATATTGAAAGATATACTTCTGCTAAATTTGGAGATACTCAAAATCAAGTATTAAAACTTGGTAAGCAAAATATTTTAGATTTAGGTGATTTTAATCATTTAAACATTTAAAAAGGTGATTACTCACCTTTTTTTATTCGCTTAAATATTAAATCGCTTTTTGGTATATTTGGATTTTCTTCTTTAAATCTTGAACTTAATAAATTATTCCATATTTCATCAAAGTCTTTTAATTCTTTTTCTGTATATTCTTTCTTTTCTTGTTTTGGTTCGCTATAACTATGAATTGTTGCAAGGCAGAATGCACTTGATATAACTGCAGCAATATTTGATACGTTATTAGCCACTTCGTTAGTTATATATCTTGATAATTCTGGATTTGTCATTATTTCTTGAGTTGAAAAACCTAATATAATAGCAATTCCTAAAACCCACATCTTTACTCTACCCATCATTGATGAGTTTGTATGTATTTGATTAGCATCATTTTTTATATTTATTAGAGTAATACTTGTTTCAAGCATTACTGGTATATAAAACAATGGATTTACTGTAGCCAAGCAGATTAATGATGTTAATGATAATAATTTGTCGCAAGCTTGATCTAGGAATGCTCCTAGATATGTTTGAACGTCAAATTTTCTAGCTAGATATCCATCAAAAAAATCTGTAAGAAATACACTTCCTAGAAATATACTTGCTGTTAATGCTCCAAAGTTTATAAATATTGGTATTAATGCAAATGTTGCAATAAGTCTAGTTAATGTTAAACCATTAACTAGTACTTTCATTATTTTTCTTTTCATAATTACACCCCTTTTAAATTGATAATATATTATCAATTTTTAATATTTGTGTCAATTACTTTATTTAATAGTTCTTCTTTTTTGATTCCATTTAAATAATCTTTAACTAGCATTATTTTTTTACCAAATGGTTTTATTTTAGTTATTTCTATTGCTTGATCTTTTGTTTTAATTATTATTGAATCTTTGGTTATATCGATGATTGTTCCAGGTCTACTATTATTATTTGTATTTACAATATTTGATTCTATAACTTTCATTTCTTGATTGTCTAGCATCATATATGCTAGCGGCCATGGATTTAAACCTCTTATTTGGTTATATATATCTACTGAGTTTTTATTAAAATCTATTAATTCTTCTTCTCTAGATATATTATAACCATAAGTTGCTTTCTCATTATTTTGAGAAATTCTATTATTT
>CAYJCL010000018.1:0-8782 GCA_964368665.1 uncultured Muribaculaceae bacterium | reverse complement strand
TAATTTTTTATTGATTTAATTATGTATTAGTGCTATTATTAATAATAGGAATAGGAGTTTTTATTATGAAGAAATATATTAAGTTAATAATTGTATTAGTTAGTGCTTTTATAGTATATTCTTTTACAAATCTTGGTGGAGAACAAATTAGTTATGGAGATACATTTTATGATGATAGATTAGCTAATGCAATAGTTTATCCTACAATTAAGACTGTAGAGGATTCTAATACTGATATGGTTAAGTTAACTTTAACTAAGGGGACTTATGATTTTAGTCAAATAGTATTTAGAGATGTAAATGAGATTGCTAATTCAATAGTAGTTAATTTAGATAATAACAATACTACTCAATATATTAGTGCTAAGAATGGGAGATATCAAGTAATTATTAGAGATTCTTCTGGAGCTTATACGACTTTTTCTACAATTGTTACTATAGATAATTCTTGTGAGAATGAATATGTTACTAATGCTAAAGGAGTAGTTGAATTTCAAAGGTGTTTTAAATACTCTGGTGTAGCTAATCAGGCTGAATCTGATACTGCTAATGATATAGCACCTACTTGTGCTGATGGGTATGTTTTAAAGAGTACTGATTATAATCAAACAATAACTTATAACGAATGTGCTTCTTTATCTAAGAGTGATTTAACTCAATTTAATGTAGATTATAGATATTGTACGATGAAGTTTAAATATGAATGTGTTGCTTCTACTACAAGTAATAGTTCTAATTTAGCTAGTTTGTCGGTTAATGGTATGACTCCATCATTTAAGGCAACTACATATACTTATAGTGTAAATACTTCTAGTTCTTCTGTAAGTATTGGAGCTTCATTAAATAGTGATGGATCTAGTTTTGTTTCTGGGTATGGACCTAGAACTGTAAGTGTTGGTTATGGAACTAGTAGTCATCAAATAAAAGTTAAAAGTAGTAGTGGTAATATAACTACTTATACAGTTAAAATTACAAGAGCTGATAGTAGAGATACTACTAATACTTTAGATTTATTAAATATTGGTTCTACACCATTTAATCAAACATTTAATCCTAATACTAATTTTTATAGTGTTAGTGTAGATGATAGTGTTGAAGAGTTATATGTTAATGCAGAGTTAACTGCTGATAGTTCTAGTTTCTTAGAAGGATTTGGTCCTAGAAGAGTAACTTTAAAAGATGGAGTTAATGCTGTATATGTTAAAGTTAAGAGTGAAAGTGGATCTGTTAGAATTTATACAATTGAAGTAAGAAAAGGTGATACTTCAATTAATACTGAAAATAATGTATTCTTAGAAGATTTAAAAATTGATATGGATGATGATACTATTGTTTTGAAACCTGAGTTTCAAAAGGAAATATATCAATATAATGTAACTATTCCTTATGATGTAACATTGTTATTAATTAAACCTACTCCTGAAGACAAAGATGATGAAGTTATTATCGAAGGTAATGAAGATTATCAAGTAGGGGATAATGTTGTAACTATTACTGTTACAGATGATAAAGGTCAAGAAAAAGTATATACATTACATGTTAATAGAATGGAAAAGAATCTAGATATTGATACTGATAGTTCTTTAAAAGAATTATCTATTGAAGGTTTTGATATTAGATTTAAAGAAGATACAACTAATTATAATATTAAAATAAAAGAAGGCCAAAAAGAGTTATCAATTACTGCTACTCCAAATAGTGATAGAGCTAGTATAGAAATTATTGATAATGTTGATTTAAAAGTAGATAGTGAAGTTATAGTAAGAGTAAATGCTGAAGATGGTACATTTACTGATTATGTATTATTTGTTGAAGATATAGATAATGGAACTAATTTATTCTTAGTGATTATAATAGTATTATTAATAGTTATAGCATTAGTATACTTAGTACTTAGAATGTTAGGTTATAAGATTGTTATAAATACTGATACATTTAAATCGATGTTTGGTGGAAATAAGAAGAAAAAGAAAAGTAAAAAATAACTTGATTATTTGTTACTTTGTGATAAAATATATTTAATCAATGAAGAAGGAATTTACGACTCTGGAGTTGAAACGTTATTCGCGTTAAGAATTAAGTGTATGAAATATTCATAAAGTAAGGTGGTACCGCGCTAAGGCGTCCTTACATTTATGAATATTTTTTTATTTAGAAGGGAATTATTATGAATTTATTTGAAGATTTAAAATGGAGAGGGCTAATTAAAGACGTTGCTGGAGATAATATTGAAGATATTATTAATGGAGATCCTTTTAGTTTTTACTGGGGGACTGATCCAACTGCTGATAGTTTACATTTAGGTCATTACTCTTCATTAGTTACTGCTAAGAGATTAGCTAAGTTTGGGCATAAACCTATTTTATTAGTTGGTGGTGCTACAGGATTAATAGGGGATCCAAGACCTACTGCTGAGAGAGAAATAATATCTAAAGAAGTATTAGATGGGTATTTTAAGTGTTTAAAGATCCAAGTTAATGAATTGTTAGATGGTAAAGCTACTATTGTTAATAACTATGATTGGTTTAAAGGAATAGAATTTATTGAGTTTTTAAGAGATGTAGGGAAATACATTAATGTTAATTATATGCTTAATAAAGATACAATAAAAAGTAGAATGGATACTGGTATTACTTATGCAGAGTTTTCTTATACTTTAATGCAAGGATTTGATTATGTTCATTTATATGAAAACCATAATTGTATAATGCAATGTGCGGGAAGTGATCAATGGGGAAATATTACTACTGGGATTGAATTAATTAAGAAGAAACTAGGTAAGACTGCTTATGGATTTACGATGCCTTTAATACTAGATAAAACTGGTAAGAAGTTTGGTAAGAGTGAAGGTAATGCTTTATGGCTTGATAAAAATAAAACTTCTTCATATGAGTTATATCAATATTTAATAAATGTCGATGATAGTTTGATAAGTCATTATTTAAAAGTATTTACTTTTTTAACTAAAGAAGAAATATTAGATATAGAAGCTAGACATAATGAAAAACCTGAAGCTAGAATAGGTCAAAAAGCTTTAGCTAAGGAATTAATTACTGATGTTAGAGGTAGTGAAGAATTTGAAAAAGCTAAGATGATTAGTGAATCTTTATTTAGTGAAGATATTAAGAAATTAAGTGCTACTGATATAATCGAAGGTTTTAAAGGTGTTAAGACTGTAGAGATTAATAATGAAGTTGTAATGATTGATTTATTAGTTGATAATGGAATTTGTTCTAGTAGAAGAGAAGCTAGAGAAATGTTAGGTAATAATGCAATATCAATAAACAATGAAAAGATTAATGATGAGAATTTAATGATTAATAAAGATTTATTTATTGAAGGTAGAGTATTAGTATTAAGAAAAGGTAAAAAGAATCAATATTTAGTAATGTATAAATAGCAAATAAAAATCACCATCATATAGTATTATGAGGTGATTTTTATGTATCGTAATGTAAATTATCAAAATAATGGGGATCGATTTTTATGTTTTCCTTTTTTAGTAGGTGCTTTAGCTGGTGGAGCTGTAGTAGGTTTATCTAGACCTAGATATCCTTATCCATATCCATATCCTGTACCATATCAATATCCACAACAATATCCGCAACAATATGGGGGATATCCTAATAGTTATAATAGTTCAACATCATATTCTTATTATAATTAGTTTCTAAGTTGATGGATAATCCAATCGTTGTTGCTAGTATTAAGTTATAAGATCCTCCATAAGATAAAAATGGTAGAGGAAGACCTATAACAGGTATTAGATTTAAATTCATAAATATGTTTATAGTTATTTGAATAAATAATTGATATAGAATTATTTTATTAATTAGTGATATTAATTTATGATGGTGAGTACTATGGAAGATATAGTATAAATATATTAGTATATATGCAATCAAGATGATAGGTAGTAGTAATGGATAATTAGATATTATTAAAGAGAATATGAAGTCATTATGTGCTTCTGGGTAATATATATGTTCATTAGTTGATATAGCTATCAAAGAGTTGTTTATTTGGATATTATCAACATCATTGTAATTAGTTAATCTATCTAATCGATAGATTATTGATGAACCTAAGATGTTGATTAATTTATCTTGATGATTGTTAAACATATATATTACTGTTGATAATGATAAAATTATTATTATAGATAATATGATAATAGTTTTTTTATTGATCTTATATGATAGTATACAAGTAATTAATATTATTAGATAAATTATAATTGCTCCTGTATCTGGTTCTAGATATGTTAGAATACTTGGTATTAAAGTTAATAAAATTAGGTATAAGATATTCTTTTTTTTAATAGTTAAAATACTTAAAGTAAGTAAAAGACTTAGTTTTGTAAGTTCACTAGGTTGGAAGGATAGTACTCCTAGATCTAGCCATGCTTTTGAGTTATTGACCTCTTTACCAATTAGTAATGTTAAGATGAGTAATATTATTGATATTATGTATATTATATAGTGATATTTTAAGATGTATTTGATATTTATTTTTAAAGAAATTATAAATATTATAATACTTAAAGATATGATAAATAATTGTTTGTTAAAATATTCAGTAAAATTATACATGGTAAAAAGACTAATGGAATATAGTATTAGTATAGGTATTAATATGAGATATTTATTTTTAAATAATTGTTTCATATTAATATTATTGGTATTTTTTGAGATTTTATAAGGAGGGTTTATGGAATTACCAAAAGTTTATGCTAATCCGATTGATAAGGAGATAGATAATGTTCAGGGAGTATTTAAAGATAGTGTAAGAGGGGATATGGATGTTTTAGCTTATGTAGATAGTTTATATAAGAATGGAAGAATTGTATATATGATACCTTTTATATTTAATATTGATGGAGTGGAATTTGAAGATAAGATAGTTACTAAGACTGGTAGTAGTTTATTATTAAAGAGTGGAAAAAAAGTTTTAATTAGTAATATTAGGTATATTAAAGAAATAAAAAAATAACCGAAGTTATTTATACATTTCTTTGATATATTTTTTTAATTTTTTTGCATCTTTATCAAAGATAATTTTAAGTTGATTATCAACTTCTACTATTCCTTTAGCTCCTAGTTTTTGAATTCCTTCTTTATCAACTAATGATACATCTTTTAAGATTACTTTAAATCTAGACATATCACATTCGGAATTAATGATATTACTTTTACCTCCAAGGTATTTAAGTAATTTATTAATTTCTTGATTAAAGTTTTTTTCTTTTAGTTTAATAAAAACTAAAGAAATAATTAGTAGGAATGCTACTATTATTGCATATTGGATTATTGTATTCATATTCATCACCATATTCATTATAACATATAATTATTTAAAATAAAAGATTCACTAAAATAATTATTTAACATAGATTATTAATGAGAATATATGAAAGGGTGAAATATATGTGTAACAACAATGAAGGTAATTGTGTTGCTGAAATATTAGGTGTTATTTTAGTATTACAACAAAATGCTTGTCCAGAGAATTGTATTGATTCTTGTGATCGACCAATGTTAGGTGGTGGGCCAAATTGTTTGCTTTGTAATACTCGTCCAGTAATGTTATATACATGCTCGAATTCAACTCCTTGGTCAATGCCTACTAGCAAAGATTCTACTGCTACTTGTAGTGCTGGTGTAACTGATTGCTCAACAGTTTTTAGAATAGAAAAATTAGAAGGGAACTGTGCTACTTTTAGAGTACTTACTGATAATCCAGATACTACTAGTTTAAATCCTTATGTAGCTACTACTTCGTTCTTTACAATGAATTTAGATTGCTGCTGTGTAGTAAGATGTTTAGCTGATACTTATGTAGATTGCGTTTAAAAAAGCCATTTAATGGCTTTTTTAATGATTATATAATCTATATAAATTAATTGATGGTTTATTTAAGAATCTAATAGGTAGGACGCTATTTCCGATACCAGACGAAATATATAAATCAGCATTTTCTACTTTATAATATTCTTCGTAGTATTTTCTACTTCCGTTAGGTAAGTATGTTGCTCCAATAAATGGTATTCTTACTTGACCTCCATGTGAGTGTCCTGCTAAAACTAGATTTGGATTTGTATGAATAAAGTTATCTATGTTATCTGGTTCATGAGTTAGGACTATTTTATAATTAGGGTTTTCATCATTTAGTAATTCATAGTTTACTTCTTCTTTAATTGATGATGCAAATCCATAAATACTAATAGGTTCTTCTCCTTGATAATATATATCTTCTCTTAATTCATCCATATAGATAAAATCAGTACTCTCTATAAGTTCTTGATAGTTATTATATTCATAATCATGATTACCTGATATTGCATATTTATTTAGTGTTGCTTCGATATTATTAAACATTTCTATTAGGTCATTTAGTTCTTGATCGTTTAGTTTATATTCTGGAAATATATCTCCGGTATATACTACGATATCTGGTTTTAATTTGTTGATTTCTTCTACTATGTAAGTTATATCCTCTTTATCAACTGGGAATGTATAATGGATATCTGAGAAGTGAACTATTTTTAATCCGTGAAAACTTGTTGGTAGTTGGTCATCAATTATTGCATATTCTTTAATTATTAGTCCGCTAGTACTTACGTATCTAGCTATTATATATAAAACTATACCTATTACTAGTAATATGATAAACAGTTTTAATAATATATTTTTTTTTGGTTTTTTTTCTAATTCTTCCATAATTCACCTATATACTTAATATTAATAATAAAGTAAAAGTATTATGTATTATGTGATAAAAGATACAAGGAAAGATATTTTTGTTTTTGATATACATGTAACTGAATGCTATTCCTAATGAAGCGTATGGTAGTAGAGTAAGTAATGTTTCTAAGCTTATTCCAGTTGTTGATACATGAGCAAATCCAAATAATATTCCTGTAAATAATACATATGTAATTTCTTTATTAAATGATTTAGCAAATGATTTTCTAAATACTATTTCTTCGCAAATAGGAGCAAGTAGTGCAGTAGTTGGGATTGCATAGATCATTAGTGAATTAATAGCTTCTCTAACGCTTGTTTCGTTAGCTGATATATCATTAGTGAATAATGATATGACAATGCTATTAATAACTATCATTGCTATAAATCCTATTATATAATAAATAACTGAATTTGATAATTGTTTTTTGTAATTATTTTTAAAATTTGTAAAATCCTTTTTTAATTCTTTATAAAATATTTTAATAATTAATAGAGTAACTAGTATTTGAGATATTAATAATATTATTGATTTAGCTGTATTGTTTGTATCATTAAATAGGAGTAGAATTGGTACAGCTATTAGTGAAGGTAAATATAAATAAATGAAAATAAAAAGAAAACCTTTTAGAGTTTCTAATGTTTTCATTTTAAATATCCTGCTTTAGTAAGTGCTTCTTCTATATCAGTAGTTGTTTTATCTCCAACTACTCGTAAGCTAGTTGAGACTTCTTCACCATCTTCAATAAATACTGTTGTAGGTGTTCCTGATATTGATGCAATACTATTTAATAGTGCTTGTTGAGCAGGTTCGCTATAATCACTTGATTCGACTTCATATGCTACTAAATTATTTTCTAATAATATTCTTTGTAATTTAGTTTTATATGTTTGACAGTTTGCACAAGTGTCAGCAGTATAAACTAGAATGAATGATTCTTTGTCTTCAATCATTTTTTGAAGATCTACGAACTCAGTTCTAATTAATGTACTTTCTAGTTCTTTGTTTTGAGCATTCATAATTACTCCAGCGAAAATCATTCCGCTAATAGCAAATATAGCTAATCCCCAAATCACTAACAATTTTATATTCACTTTCATACTTATCACCTAGTCAAATATATCATATATATAGATAATAATCAATATGGTATTTTGATATTTTTAATACTAAAAAAAGGATTGTTTATTTATAAATATCATGTTACAATTATAGTTAGAAAATATAGGTAGGTGAATTATGAAAAAATTGTCATATTTGTTAGCAATTTTTGGAGTGTTTTTATTTGGAGGTATTAGTGTTTTAGCAAATACTTGTGAATCGAGTGACTTTGATAAGTATGAAGCTGAGGCGGAAAATGTTAATGCTCAGTACTTAGTTAAAACTATTACTGAGGAGATAGAAGGTAGAGAGGGTGATACTCTTGAACTTACTAGAGAAGTATTAGAATTAAATATTTATAACTTGACTGAAAATTTATCAGCTAGAGTAATTAATAAAGAATTTGATACTATTAATACTTATACATTTAAACATGTTAATGATGGAGTAATTAAAATAGATATTTTAGATGTTGATTTTATTCAAGATTTAGAAATAGTATTATATCCTGTTGATACTAAATGTAGTGAAGAGGATCTAGAAACTATTAAAATTACTTTACCAATGTTTAATCCTTTTTCTCAAGAGTTAATGTGTGAAGATACGCCAGACTTTTATTTATGTCAGTCTTTTGTTTTTGAAGAAGTAACATATAATGAGTTTTATGAAGAAAGAGAAAGATATTTAGAAGATCCTAGTGATAATGGTGGAGATTCTTCTGGTGAAGATGATGGCGATGGTGATACATCTAATAACAGTACTTTGTATATAGTTGTTGGTGTTTTAGTTGTTGGGGTAGTTGGTTGTGTGATCTTCGTTGTACTTAGAAGAAAGAAGAGGATCTTATAATGAAAATAATTAAGATTAAAGATATAAAAGTTTTAGTAGTTATTGCTTCAGTAATGGTTTTACTTTTAACTTTTGTTGTATTTAAAAG
>CAYJCL010000017.1:0-9139 GCA_964368665.1 uncultured Muribaculaceae bacterium | reverse complement strand
TTAAAAATAAGAAACTATAAAATCCAGGATTACTAATATTAATAGCTGGAATCATAAAATAATACAATATTCCTGTTACTAATAAACATCCTAAAACAGTCAATAACTTTTTCTTCATAAAAAACTCTCTTTCTAAAAATATTGTACGCTCAAAACAAAAGAAAGTCAATTGACTTTCCTTAATGATCTACCTAATTCCGTCTCTTTATTATCTTTAATTTTTCTTTTTTCCAAACAATTTCTACATAAAGAAACATAACCGCTATCACCAACATTAATTGTTTCAGTTTGAGTATCGTTATAAACAAAATAAGCTGGCTTGTTACAATCGTAACAAACAGCAGGAACAAACTCCACTTCTTGACTTATTGCCATTATTTGTGGCATATAACCAAAAGGTTTCTGTTCATAATCCATATTAAGTCCACCAACATAAATATCAATATCTAACACTAAACTAATTTCACTAAGAACTAAGTAATTACCACCAATAAATTGTGCTTCATCTATAAGTATAGTATTTACACTATCATCTAAATAATTCAAAATATCTTCAAAAGTATTAATTCCTATAGCTACAATACCTTCATTAGAATTTCTACTCTTAATTAAATAATCTCCATCATTAACATCTCTAGTATCTATTATAGGTTTAAAACATCTAACAGTTTCTTTCCTCCATATTGCCTGATATCTATTAATTAAAACACTACTCTTTCCAGCAAACATTGGTCCCACAATTGACTTAATCATAAAATAACACTTCCTCTATAAAATATTCTTGTCTTCAATAACTTTATTGAATTTGTATATCTTAGCAGGCTTGTTACCTAAAAATTGTTCCATTTCATTAGTATCATCAATTAATTTTAAACTAAGCATTTTCTTTCTGAAATTTCTTCTATCAAATTTCTTATTTAAAATAGCTTCATAAACTTTTTGTAATTCAGGCATCGTAAATCCATCAGGATATAAACTCTTCAAAATATTAGACTTAGTAATTAACTTTTGCAACTCCATTAAAGCTTCGTTAAGTATTTCCTCATGATCAAACCCTAAAGGAGGAATCTTATCAATAGGAAACCAATCAGCATTAGAAGTATTCTTAGTTTCTCTTAATACCTTAACTCTAGCACTATCTATAACTCCTACAAAAGCAACAGCAACCATTCTCATAACAGGAGATCTATCTACTCTTCCAAAAGCCTTAAATTGAGTAATATCAATATCACTAATACCAGTTTTTTCTAATATCTCTCTCTTAGCACCATCAAGTAAATTTTCATCATTATATAATGCTCCACCAGTAAGTACCCAGTCTCCCTTAAAAGGCTGAAACTTTCGTTTAATTAATAACACTTTAGTAACTCCATGCTCCACAGTAAATATTGCTGTAATAGCATGAATTCCTTGCTTAATATACTTTTTATTTTTTACATCCATAATCGATCACGTCCGTAATATTATTATATGTGTAAAAAGTACACAAGTCAATAATTAATAAATGTTTTTTTCAGCAATTGACATACTAAGTGTATTATAATTCACATAATCCAAGTAAGTACGATACCAATCCTTAAAATAACAATTGTCTTTATACTTTACAATTATATTTACTATTTCATCATATTTATCAATACTCATCAAACTATCATAATCATCAATAACTAATAATTTTAAATCATACTCTAACTCATTAGGTTTCTTTACATTCTTTAAATATTTAACTCCTATATTTAAAAATAAATAATCAATAACTACTCCATTAACCCAATTCTTTTTAATAAGCTCATTATGATTATCAAAACTAATACATATATTAAGCATTGAATCTCTAACACTCTTACTTAAATCCAAATCGTCAATACATTTTATTCCTTCATTACATACTCTCTTATAAAATTCCTTACTAATATTTACAATGCAATATTTATAATCAAAATAAATATATATATGATTTATTCTATCAATATAATTATTTAAATAATCTTCCTTAGTAGAATAAAAAAAAGCATATTTACTTAAAACATCAATAGGTATCAATGTTAACTTACTAATAACTCTTAAAGAATAATCCCTTCTCTTAAACATAATTTCCTTCCAAATAGGTATAAAATATCCAGGTAATATTTTTTTCATAGATTCATTCCTCCTACCTATATTATTCTACGTTAATATCCTATTTCCTTTTTATACAAAAAAAATTACAAGATTTCTTGTAATTTCTTTATTTCATCAACACTTAATCCTGTAGATTTAGAAATAATTTCAATATCAATATTTTGCCCTAATAAGTTTCTAGCAATAGAATATTTTTCTTCTTTAATTCCTTGACGGGTTCCTTGTTCAATTCCTTTTTTTATTCCATAAAAAAAGATTGTTATAAACAATCTTTTACTTAACTACTATATTAACAATCTTACCTTTAATAACAATTACTTTTACAACTTCTAATCCATCAGTATGTCTTTTAACATTTTCTTCTTCCATTGCAATGTTCTTAATTGTTTCCTCATCATCATTAACATTAATCATAATACTAGCTCTTAACTTACCATTTACTTGAACTCCAATTTCTTTTTCATCCATTACAGTTTTAGATTCATCATAAGTTGGCCAAGAAGATTCAACAAACATCGAACCTAAATTATACATTTCATTTAATTCCTCTGTTATATGAGGAGCCATTGGATTTAATAAATGAAGAATAATTCTATAATCATCACAAGTTATAGACTCTAACTTATCCAATTCATTTAAATAAATCATTAAAGCACTAACAGCAGTATTATACTTCATATTTAAAATATCATTAGTAACTTTCTTAATAGTTTGATGAGTAATTACTTCTAAACTATATCCAGCATTAGTATTTAACTTAGTACCTAACTTAACAATCCTATCTAAGAATCTCTTACATCCTTTAAGACCATTCTCACTCCATGCAGCATCCATTTCATAATCACCAATAAACATTTCATAAACTCTTAAAGCGTCTGCTCCATACTCACGAACCATATCATCTGGATTTACTACATTACCCTTAGATTTACTCATTTTCTCACCATTAGCTCCTAGAATCATTCCATGAGCAACACGTTTCTTAAATGGTTCACTAAAAGGTACTAAACCTTGATTATATAAAAATTGATTCCAAAATCTAGCATATAATAAATGTCTAGTAGCATGCTCCATACCACCATTATAATAATCTACCATATTAAAATATTTTAAAGCATCACTAGATACAAAAGATTCACTATTCTTAGGATCCATATAACGAAGCCAATACCAACTAGACCCAGCCCAGTTAGGCATCGTATCCGTTTCTCTCTTAGCATCCATTCCACATACAGGACATTTTACATTTACCCAAGATTCAATATTAGCAAGAGGACTCTCACCAGTATCAGTAGGTTCATAATTAGATACATCAGGTAACACTACTGGTAAATCACTCTCTGGTACTGGAACATATCCACAATGTTCACAATCTATCATTGGAATAGGTTCTCCCCAGAATCTTTGACGAGAAAAAATCCAATCTTGTAACTTATAATTAATAGTTTTTTTACCAATACCTTTTTCTTCTAAATAAGTAATAATTTTATTAATTCCATCTTCTTTACCTAATCCATCAATCATCTCACTATTAATATGTAATCCATCCCCTATATAAGGAAGTTCATTAGATCCATTATCAATAACTGGAATAATATCAATATTATATTTCTTAGCAAACTCATAGTCTCTTTCATCATGAGCAGGAACTGCCATAATTGCACCTGTTCCATAATTAATTAATACATAATCACTTACAAATATCGGAACCTCTACTCCATTAACAGGATTAATAGCAACTATTCCATCTAACTTAATACCAGTTTTCTCCTTAGTAGCATCAGTTCTTTCAATTTCACTCTTATTCTTAGCTTCTTGTTGATAACTAACTACTTCTTCATAGTTTTTAATCATATCTTTATATTTAGATAAATAACTATGTTCAGGAGAAATAACCATAAATGTAACTCCATACAAAGTATCTGCTCTAGTAGTAAAAACTTTCAAACTATCATCAGTATCTTTAATTGAAAAATCTACTTCAGCTCCAACACTCTTACCAATCCAATTTACTTGAGCAGTTTTAATTTTATCCATAAAATCAGTATCATCTAATCCACTCAGTAAAGACTCAGCATAATCCTTCATTCTAAGCATCCATTGAGATTTTAACTTCTTAGTAGTTTTACTACCACATCTCTCACAAACTCCACCAGCAGCATCTTCATTACTTAAACCAGTCTTACATACTGGACACCAATTAATTTCTTTCTCCGCTTTATAAGCCATACCAGCTTCATAAAATTTCAAGAATTGCCATTGAGTCCATTTATAATACTCAGGATCAGTAGTAGAAAATTCTCTATTCCAATCAAAAGAATATCCCAAACTCATCATTTGACCTTTAAAAGTTTTAACATTCTCTGCTACAGCTTCTCTAGGATGAATCTTATTCTTTATCGCATACTGCTCAGCAGGAGCACCAAAAGCATCCCAACCCATAGGAAATAATACATTAAATCCTTGAGCTCTCTTAAGTCTTGCCATAGCATCCAAAGCAGTATAACTTCTTACATGACCTACATGTAATCCAGAACCACTAGGATATGGAAACTCTACTAATATATAATACTTTTCCTTATCACTATCATTTAACGTTTCAAAATACTTGCCTTCATTCCAAATATTTTGCCACTTACTTACATAATTTTCATTCATCTTTATCTACTCCTATTCTCTTATTTAAATATCTTCCATATATTTCATAACATGCATATATCATTAACATTAGTACAAAAAAACCAACTACAAATCCTAATAATATATATAAATAATTATCAAAAGGAATTACCATTAATATTAAAGATACCAAAGAAATAATAAATCCATTAATAAATGACATTACCATAAATACATCATTTTTATTAATCTTTTTAATATCTAAATTATACCTATTAACTAATATTGTTATCTCTTTAATCTTATTAAGCTTTTTCTTCTTACTAGATCTTCTCAAAATAATATAATAAATAACTGATACAACTACAAAAACAATTCCAAAAACAATAATATAATCCATAACTACCTCCAAAATAAAAACGACAACTTCGCTAAGGACGAAATTGCCGTGGTACCACCTTAATTTTAAACTCTTAATCTATATAGGAATTACCCTCTTCACTCCAAAATCTAATTCATTAGTTTCAATTAATAGTTCTCACCACCACTATCTCTCTTTAAAAATCCACTAATTACTACTTTTTCTTCCTCGTGTAAATAGATTATACACAATTAAGTTTATTTAGTCAATTACTTTAATGCTATTATATATTCAATAAGTCTTATAAACATTCTAACAAATATAGGATCTAATCCAGACTTACTTAACTTTCTAATAGCAATCTTCTTCTTATTAAATGACATATCACTATATATTATATCAGCAATATTCTCTTTTAACTTAGTTTTTATCTGTAAATCATTTAAGATAGAATCAATATCTTCATTAATAATTCTTATAGCATCAATCTCTATATCCTTACCCTTACAATTAATCGTTAATTGTTCAGTTGTAGAAACTTCAAATACTTCTACAATAAAATCATTACCATCTACATAAGAATTAACATCAAACTTAGTTTCTTTAACCATTGCAATAACATCATTGGCTCCTCTAGTATTTCTAAATCTAATCTTATAATTTCTCTTATCAGGTATGATTCCACTCTTACCTTCTACAGGTCGAATAATTAAAGTATAATTATTAGCAAGATAATTATAATCAAACCTAGTAATAATATAATATCCATCTTTATATAACTTACTATTACCATCATCTTCATATAAATTATAAACATTACTTTGTCCAGGAAATACATGAACTTCCATATCCTTAGGAACCCCAGTATAATTAATATTATCATTCATAGCCATTGGTACTATTGAACCACTCTTAGCAAATACCGGATATTCATCATGTTTATAAAATGCAATAAATCTCTTATCACCATTAAACTTCTTACCAGTATTAAAATCATACCAAACACCCTTAGGTAAATATAAACGATGTACACTTCTATTCATTACTGCATCATGAGGATCAGTAATTGGAGCAATTAATAATTCACTACCAAAATAATACTCATTACGATATCCCGGTTCATCATATATTTCAGGAATTGTATAATATAAAGGTTGAACAATAGGAATACCAGTCTTATGATACTTATAGGCTTCTCCATATATATAAGGAATCAAACGATGTCTTAAATTACAATATTCCCTAACTATATTTAAAGTTTTACTATCCCATCTCCAAGGTTCTCTTTTATAATACTTACCAAAATCTGATGCAAATCTAAATATTGGACTAAATGTTCCTAATTGAACATACCTAGTATATAACTCACCATCTTCAATACCTTCTTTAAATCCTCCAATATCATGACTCCACCAAGAAAGTCCTATATTACAACTTACATTATTATGATAAGGTAAATTAGCTAAAGTATCCCAACTAACAGTAGTTTCACCAGAATAATGAATTGGATATCTATGAGGAGCTATATTACTAGGTCTAGACAATATAAGCCCTCTTTGATTACTAAATCTTTTAAAATCATTATAATGATAATAATTAAGAGCATCCATAGTCTTCTTATCCTTAGGATTATAATAATCTAACCAAAAGAAATCAACTCCTAAATTATATAAAGGAAGAATTAACTTTTGTAAATATAAATTAACAAAATCGATATCATATACATTAAAAGGTAATGTCATCTTAGTAGAAACTCTAAGTAAAGCTGCTACTTCATTATACTTTGGTTCATGAGTAAACACCCCTTCATGAGGATCAATATTTACTCCTAATCTAATCCCTCTATCATGTAAATAAGTTACAAAATCTCTAGGATTAGCAAACAACTCAGGATTAAAAGTATACCCAGTACGATATCTATCTAAATTATTTTTATCTTTCTGATGCCAATATTCACTCATTAACATTACACTTACAGGAATTTTATTTCTAGAAAAATTTCCTAATAATTCTTTAATATCTAAAAAATTATACACTTGATTTTTTTGCCACCATATCCCTAAAGCATATCTAGGTATCATCATTGGACTTCCAGTTAATTTAAAATAGTCTCTTAAACATAAACCAAAATCTCTTTTATATAAAAATACATAAGTATCAATATTATTAAGCCTCTCAGTATTTAAAGAACCATCACTTTTAATAACAAAATTCTTAGAATCATCAATAGATACAAAACCGTCAGTAGAATATAACCCTTTATTCTTAACAATTACTTCCTTAACCTTAGCTTTAACATTCTCTACATTTAATGTTTCATCAGGTTTAGAAGTCTTATCTAAACTAGTTAATACTCCTCCATAATTCCTTGCCTCAGGATGATTAAAAAACCATTCCTTATCAGTATCTACTAAGTTAATCTTTAAATTAGCATCAGGAGCATATTTAGGTCCAATAAAAGGTTTACCTTTAACATATTCCAAATTAAAATATTCAGTACTAATAACTATATATTTAGAATCTTCTTCAACTCTAAACTTAGGTACTTCAAAATTACGGAATAATGCTAATTCCGTAGGTCTATCTTCAAATACACCCTCTTCACTATATTCAAGACGTATTAACAATTCACTAAGGACAGTTATTCTAAACTTATCACCCTTAACTATTGCCCCTTCTTTACTTATAGCATCACTCATATTTAATTGAAAATGTTTCTCCATATTAGCCATATATGCCTCACCCTTATTATATATATCATATCAAAAAAAAAGTAACTTAACAAGTTACTTATCATTAAATTTCTAATTTTCTAGTTGCTTCTTCTTCGAATGATGGTTCATACATCATTCCTAAGAAATAAAATACTTCCATTTGTTTTTCGCTAAATAAAACTTCACTTATATCATCACAAAATACTCCAAGTACCTCAACAGCTTCACTATGTGTAAGACCAAATACATCTTCCAAAAAATTAAATGCATTTCCAAATGTATCACATTCAACACATCTATAAGAATCATCTAAATCATCATTACCACTATATACATGAAAATTAAATTCATCTACAGTATTTGCATGAAAGAAACATTGATCATAAGCTACTACATCTCCAATATTCCCTTTTTTATAGTCACCAACTACTCCAACATTATCAATCATATCTTGATTAGCATAACATAAATCAACAATATCAGCTAAGTTGATTTTGTCTAAAATAGACTGTTCAAAATCAACACTATACATACTTTCAGTAAATTCAATATCTTCTACATCTGCAAAATCATCAATAGTTAAATCCATGTCCCCATTTTCTAAATATTCCATAAACCCATTCCTCCTATTAAGAGTTTCACTCTTATATAAAAATTATATCACTAATAAATAATATATCAATATAAAATTACATTTTTATGATAAAATATATTCAGGTGAAAAAAATGTTTAAATATACATACGATAATAAAAGATATCATACTCTAGATTATTATTATAAAAATAAATATCAACAAAAAGTATTTAAAGTATCATTAAATGCTAACTTTTCATGTCCTAATAAAATAAATAACCAAGGATGTATCTTCTGTTCTCCATCTGGTTCAGGAGACTTTGCAGGTAATGCGAGTGATGATTTAATTAAACAATTTAATGATATAAAAACTATGATGCATAATAAATGGACTAAAGGATTATATATTGGTTATTTCCAAGCCAATACTAATACCTACGCTCCTCTTACTACATTAAAAAATTACTACGAAACAATCTTAAAACAAGATAATGTAATTGGACTTAATATTAGCACTAGAAGTGATGCTATAACTGATGAAGTTCTAGAATATCTATCAGAACTTAACACTCGTACAGATCTTACAATCGAATTAGGTCTTCAATCAATGCACCAAGAAACACTAGATTTCATTAAAAGAGGACATAATCTAAAAAACTTTGAAGACATGGTTTATAAACTAAATGAAAGAAACATCAAAGTCCTAGTCCATATCATTAACGGATTACCAAATGAAACAAAAACTATGA
>CAYJCL010000016.1:0-9744 GCA_964368665.1 uncultured Muribaculaceae bacterium | reverse complement strand
TGAGTTAACTCATAAAACTTATTATGATATTCATTATAATAAGTTTTAATTACTTCATCACGATAATTTTTATCAATTAATATTAAATCTTTACCATCTAATGTTTTACTATAAACACCACCCATTCCTCTTTTACTCATTACCTCTTCATTATCATCAGCAAATCTTTCTACATCGCAATAAATTCTAGAATACTTAGCTTTTAATATATTATATTTATCTTCAATTAATTTATCAGTATCTAAATCAGTTAATAAACTGATTTCTCTATTTAACTCTTCTCTACTAATTAAAAGCTTTTCATAAAATTCATTAGGAAACAATGTAGAACTATGTGGAATATTAATAATTATATTACTCATAATTATTTCTTTCTAGCAAGAATTAAATATCTGTGCTCAGTACTAGAAACATAACCATTTTCTTCTACTTCTTTTTGACAATTAGCTAAATGTTCAATATACTTATCAGCACAAAAATCAGGAAAATCCCAAACAATGCTCTTTCCATAAAACATTACAGCACTCATATCACAAAACTTCACATTTAAAAAATTTTCAATAGCTACTAAGATTTCAAAATCATATTCTTTTAAACCATTTACTTGCTCATTAAAAGATAAATGTTCTTTAACATCCTTTTCTTTACCAGTCATCTTTAAAACCAATTCAGCGTTATTTTTATTACCAACCTGTTGAGTAATAAAATAACCTCCAGGTTTTAAAGTTCTAAATACTTCTTCTGGTAAGAAAGGAGAATGACGATTGATTATTAAATCAAATAATCCATCTTCTAAAGGTAATAAATCATCTTTATAAACCTTATGAACATCAATTCCAAGCGGTACAAGTCTTTCAAGACATAAATTGTAATTAGGTATGTGTTCCTCAGTAACAGTTATTAAATCCCTAGGGTGATCAAGAGTCATTACAAACTCTCCTCCACCAGTTCCCATGTCTAATATCTTAGCACCTTCTCTTAAATAACTATCAACAAAAGCCTCATAATTCCAAGATTTTTCCTCATTTAAAATGCTAGAATTCACTTTACTAAAATCCCATCCTTTTACAAAATCTTTTTCTAGTTCTCTTAAACTTTCTAAGAGATTATCATATTTTTTCATAATTCCTCCTCTTATGGTTATTTAATCATTAAAAAACAAGAATAACAAAATAACCATATTTCTATGATATTTTGTCATTCTTGTATAAGATTCTCAACTTAATACAATGGAAGAACTATTAGTTCTTAATTTAACCATAATGATGCGCGAATGACTTAATTACAACATTACCACTACATTATATGCTAAAATCCTTATTTTGTCAAATTTCTCTTTAAATAATAGTACATTACTATAGTAATAAACAACGTAATACCAGCTAATATTAAATAAGTAATATTAATATCAGTATAGTCTAAAACTATTCCAAGTCCTACTCCAAATAATCCACCTACTAAAGTAACTACTAAACTTAAATAAGACAATATAGTTGCTCTCTTCTCAGTCGGAGAACATTTATTTATATACTTTCTATATGTCGTATCATTAATCCCTCTATATATTTGTTGAATACATATCCCTACAATACCTATCGGTATAGTAACTAATCCTAAAGTTATATAAGATATGAATAATATTATTCCTAAAAATATTAAAGAATTAGGTTTAGTCATCTTTATATAAAAATCATTATATCTAGAAGAAAATAAAGCTATAATATTAAATAAAGCAAATAAAATCCCAAAATATTTTTCTTCAATACCCACAGATAAAAAGTATGGTGCATATGTATGTACTAAAGAAGTATATGTCATATGTATTAACGCAGCATATATAATAATAGTCCTAATCTTTTTATGTCTAAATATATATGCACCAGTTTCTTTTATCTGTCTAAAATAACTAACACTTTCATTCACTTCATTAACATTAGTCACTTCCTTAAAAGTACTAAATATTAAAAACCCAATAAAAACCATAATCCCTGATACAAAAAACGGTAATCCAGGATTAATAACAAATAAATAAGCAGCTACTAAAGATCCTATTAATTGAGATAAAAATGAATATTGCTTAGCTCTACCCTTAAATTTAGTATATTCATTATCTAATCCTTCACTCTTTAAAGTATCATAAAATAATGACTCATCAGCACCACTTATTAAAGTAGCACCAATAGCAACTAATCCCTCAATTAATATATAATACCAAAAAGTAGTTCCAAGTGGATACAAAGCAATACTTATAGCTATAATCAATAAACCTAACAATACACTTTTCTTATGTCCAAACTTATCTGCGAAAGCTCCAGTTGGAACTTCAAAAAAAGCCACAGCTACTTTATAAAAACTAGCTATAATAAATATCTCTGTATAAGTTAAATTATTTAATAAATAAAATAACGTAATAATAGGACCTATCCACAAAGCACTTTTACAAAATAAATAATACTTGTAAAAATTAATAACTCGATTTTTCATAAACTCTCCTTTCTATAGCAACTAAATCTTTAAAGTATATAAAAAAGCACGAAGTCACTAAATGTGACTCCGTACTTAAACGTGTAAGAATTACTCCCGAGACAGCTAGCTTTCGCATATATCTCCTCACTTGAAAATAATTATAGTACAACAACTCTACTTTGTCAATAAATCTTTTTTATAAAAATTAACTAGTATTTTTTTACCATCAGGATATCCTTCATAATCAGATTTTATATAATTAATAAAACCATATTTAAAATATATCATCATATTCCTAACTTCACAAGCTTCTACTCCTAAAGTTAAATGTTTATAATTTTTATTAATTAAATCATCTTCCATAAACTTATACAACTTAGAAAAATAACCCATTCCTTCATACTCTTTATTAGTTCTAAAACCAGTCAAATAAGCAGTATCACTATCAATTAAATATTCACCATGTATATAAGCATCCTTATTTATAATAGCAGTAGCTTCACATATAATTAAACCATCTAATAATCCATAATATACTATTGCATCATTATTCTTAACTAATTTAATATTATCATTCTTCCATATAATCCAATTACTATTATCAGGATGTTTACTTATTTCTTCATCCCATTTAATATTCATATCATCAATACTTGCTATCTTACATTCATAATTCATAAATACCTCTAGATACATTATAACATTTAAAAACAATCTATAAAAGATTGTTTATAACTCTTCAACTAATGATCCATACATCGTAATAGTAAATCTAGATGAATGGTGTCCATCAGCAATACCATTAAATAATGTATAAGAGAATATTCCATTAGCATCAGTATTTGAGAAGAATAAACTTCCACCTCTATAAATCCAATGATACAAATAATAATTAGTAGAAGAAAATCTCGGATCACCTAAATATCTATCACTATAATAATATAAAGTTTCAGTAAGAGCATCGCCCTTAATTGGAGAGGTATCACCCTCTGTATAAGTTCCATAAGGATATATATTTATATACCTTCCCTCAGGTAATTCAGTAAATCCCGAATAATCAGGAATAAACTCCCCATTAGGACCTAAAACCACTCCCATAACCCTATCAAAAGTTCCACCAATCATATCATATACACCATAAATATTTCCTGTAGTAGAAGCACCCATTCCATTATAAGAATCATACATATGATTAGGATCATAACAAGATGCAGTAGTTCTTCCATCAGCAGCTGATGAACCACCAATACCAGTTATATAAGTACTACAAGTATTCAAATAAATTTCCTTATTAGCACCAGTATAAGCAGTATTACCATATTTACCATATTTTGACTGACTTAAATATGCTATTGCTCCCCACTCAGTATTCTTAATTAAGTGAGCATCAACATATCCAACATATCCATAGTTATTATATCCATTAACACCATTCATTAAATCTTGAACATAATAAAATGTATCTGCAATTGTATAATTAATCATTGGTGTCATATTAGGTTTAGAATATAAAATATTATTAACTTTAGAAGCTTCAAACTTAGCTATCCAAAAACCTTTAATCTCTGTATTCTCAAAATCACTTCTAGTATCAGGATCATCACAACTATTTCCCCAACAAAAAGCAGCAGGAGTATAATAATTAGCAGGAGTAGCACCTACATAAGTAGCACTTCCCCTATGAACAACATCTTCACCAGGGAAAATTATATCAATTGCTCCAGGAGTTTCAATACTAAGCGGATCCCCACCATATCCACGAACACCTAAAGTATCATTAATAGTATAACTAAATCTAGGAATCCATACTAACATAGAAGTAATATGACTCATCTCAACAACGGTCCCAGGAGCAGCAGTAGCATAATACTCTCTTTGAGAAGTAACTACAGAAGCAGCATTCGCCCATTTAGTTTCGACATAGTTATACCAAACATCATTTACTAAATCTGCAATAACCCACTCTTGTAAGGTTTCATCGTATAAAATTGGTAATAACCCATCAATAATTTCAGGAGTAGAACCATTTAAAGTTTCATCCTCATATAATTCTCCTTGACCAAAATTATACTGCAACTTTAAAGTTAATTCATTATCAGTAACTGTTCCATCTCCATAATAAGTAATATAAAATGTCGATAAAGTTCCTGGTTCAAACTCATGATATAAACTCATTCCTAATGGAGCATATATAATTCCATCAGTATTAATTAAATCATCTATACTACTTAAATAATAATGATCCGGTGTTGTATTTTCAATAATTACCTTATACGTAAAAGTAGATGTAGACGAAGGCATATGTAAATTAAACTCCGTACTATTCTGTGTAAAAGTTGGTTGTGAAAGTTCTTCAACACCAGAAGAACTTTCAGTTAATTGCATTGAAACTACTCTTATAGCTTCTATATTAGATTCTTCTACTAAAATAAAATCAGTTTCTCTTATAGTAGAAGATTCTCTAACCTTGTAATAATCAAATGTAACGACTTGATCTCTTTCAACAGTAAATGATATCTCATTAACATAACCACTACTATCAACACCCGTTTCATTATACATTCCACTAGCTATTCTAATTCTATTAGAGTCCCATCTTAAAAAGAATATTTTACCAGTACTTGTAGTATTACTAATAACAACCTTCTCATAATCTCCATGAGACTCATGAGTTAAAGTCACCTCACCTGTTTCACCAATTCCTCTTATCAGATGAAATTCACCCTCTATAGTTTTAGAATAAGGACTAGAAGATTCTGCTTCTATTTTAACTTTAACATTATCTATAACTTGATTAGGATCACTAGAAGTAATAGTAAAAAATTGATTCAAACTATTATGACCATCAACCCATGTATAACCTCTACTATTACAAGTAGATTCATTAAATTCACTAGTATCTACACCATCATTAAGATCATTACGACAAATCTTAATATTACTTAAACTTCCTTTATATATATCCAAACCACTACCATTTAACTCACAAGATAAATTACCAGTTGGATCATCTATAATACTACATCTAATTTCATACTCAATATCAAAATTACTAACCTCATTATCATCATTAAAATTAGATAAAGAAAATGGTACATAAGAACCATCCCAGTTATTATTAAGTGTTACATTATTATTTAGTTGAACTGAAGAAAAATAAAAACCTTGAGCTTCTAAATAATAGTCCCATATACTTCCACCAACAAATTTAGCCATAGAAAAAACACCATTACTAACAATTAATATAGCAATGATTAATATAAAAATAACACTAATTTTTTTAATATTACACTTATTTTTCAAAGCTTACCTACATTTCTATTGTAAATAAATTATATCATTAATCAACCAAAAAAAAAAGAGTTTAAATCTCATAATTATATACTCCATGAATTTTCTCTAACTCTATTTCATCTAATTGCATTACATACCAATTACCATCATCTGTCTTATCAAGTTCAAACTCTAAAGAATACTCTATTCTCTTATCTTGTTCTTCCATTAAATCTAATTTATAATCTAAAAACATCTCTTCATTATATTCGCCATTATCATTTAAAAACTCTTCATAATTAGAATTCAAATATTCTTGAGCATTTTTTTGAGCACTATATAAATCATAAACTTCTATATTTAACTCTACTACAGCAGTATCACCATCATAACTAATATTTGTAATATCATAATATATATCTTGATATTGATTTTCAATAATTCCTCTATAAGTATCTTTTTGATTTTTTGTTAAATCCATACTCTCTAAAGAATTATCTAACTCATTCATAACTACTTCATCAAGAGTATTATAATTACCTAAATAATTTTCAACAACTAATTTAGCATCTTCAGTAAATA
This sequence comes from uncultured Muribaculaceae bacterium, assembly GCA_964368665.1. Classification (GTDB taxonomy): domain Bacteria; phylum Bacillota_I; class Bacilli_A; order RF39; family UBA660; genus CAYJCL01. Next base: position 3,423 of record CAYJCL010000016.1, on the reverse strand, counting down.
GACTACAACCAGTTACAAATAAAATACTAAGTAAACTAAATATTAACTTTCTCATTAAATCACCTAGAATTATTATAACTAATATTAATGAAATTATACTATTTCAATATAACCTTCATATACTACTTCAGCACTACCATTCATATAAACTGTTTTACCTGTATAATTTAAAAACAAATCACCACCCAATAGTTTAGCAGTTATTATTTTATTTTCAGAAAAATGGCCATTTAAAATAGCAGCAACTAATGAAGCACAAGCTCCAGTACCACAAGCTAATGTTTCACCACTCCCTCGCTCCCAAACACGCATCTTAAATGAGTTATCATTTAAAATTTGAACAAACTCAGTATTAATTCTTTCAGGAAAAATATCATTATTTTCAAAATACGGTCCAATAACTTTTAAATCTAATTGATCTATATCATCACAAAATACTACACAGTGAGGATTACCCATCGATACACAAGTGATTTTAAAATCACTCCCATTAACAACTAAATTATAATTAATTATATTTTCACTGGTTGACATAACAGGTATTAAAGAACTACTTAAAACTGGTTTACCCATATCAACCTCTAAACTTGTAACAACTCCCTGTTCTTTATAAACTTTCATAGTTTTAACACCAGATAACGTTTCAATACTAACTGAATTTCTACCGTTTTCAACTAAGTTATTATCAAACAAAAACTTCCCAACACATCTTATACCATTACCACACATTTTTCCTACTGATCCATCTGCATTATACATCATCATTTTAGCATCCGCTATATCGGAAGGATAAATCAAAATAATCCCATCTCCACCTATACCAAAATGTCTATCAGATAATTTAACACTTAAACTTTCTGGGTTTTTAATTACTTGGTCAAAACAATTAAAGTAAATATAATCATTTCCTATTCCATGCATTTTAACAAACTTACATTTCATATCATACCTCTATAAAAATTATAATCGTATCTAGTATTATAAGTCAATAAATATAAATATTCAAAAAAAAAGAAAACTATGATATTATATATTAAATGGAAGTGATTAAAATGAAAAGAATATTAACAGGTTTACAACCTAGTGGAGAATTAACAATTGGAAATCTTATTGGAGGAATAAATCAAATCATAAAATATCAAGATCAATATGATTCATTTATATTTGTACCAGATTTACACGCAATAACAGTTCCACAAGATAGCAAAACCTTACATGAAAGAATCAAAAGAAATGTAGCACTATATTTAGCTAGTGGTGTTGATCCAGAAAAAAACACTATATATATCCAATCAGAAAGTAAATATATAACTACAATATCATGGATCTTAGAATGTCATACATATATTGGAGAAGCATCTAGAATGACTCAATTTAAAGATAAATCAAATAAAAAAGAAAATGTCTCAGTAGGTTTATTAACATACCCTATTTTAATGGCTGCTGATATTATTGCATATGATGCTCACTACATTCCAGTAGGAGCAGATCAAAAACAACATGTTGAATTATCAAGAGATATATCTATTAGATTTAATAATAAATATCCAGAAACATTCATAGTTCCTGAACCAATTATTCCTACTCAAGGAGCTAAAATAATGGATTTACAAGATCCAACAAAAAAAATGAGTAAATCAGCGGAAAATCCTAAAGGAATAATCTTCCTACTAGATGATCTAGAAGTAACTAGAAAAAAAATAATGTCATCAGTAACAGATTCTGATACTAAAGTAAAATACGATCCAATAAATAAACCTGGTATTAGTAACTTAATAACTATATATTCATGTATGACTAATCTATCAAATGAAGAAATAGAAAATAAATTTATCGACTCTAATTATGGAACATTTAAAAAAGCTGTAGCAGATGCAGTAGTAGATAAACTTCAAACTATTCAAGACAAATACAATGAAATAATTAACTCAGAATACTTAGATGACATCTTAGATAAAGGTGCTGATATAACAAATAAAATTGCTAAAGAAAAATTAAAAAAATTAAAAAAATTATTAGGACTTTATAGATAAGTGTAAAATATACACAAAAGATATTGAATTATAAATAAATAAAAGTTATAATTATTAAGAGCCTATACTGACTCTCTAGATGGAGAGTCTTTATTATGACAAAATTTATATTTATAACTGGTGGAGTATGTTCTGGATTAGGTAAAGGAATTACTGCTTCATCAATAGCATTATTATTAAAAGCTAAAGGATACAAAGTATTCATGCAAAAATTTGATCCCTATATGAATGTTGACCCAGGAACTATGAGCCCTATTCAACATGGAGAAGTATTCGTTACAGCAGATGGATCAGAAACAGATCTAGACTTAGGTCACTATGAAAGATTTATAGATGAAGAACTAAATTATACTTCAAATGTAACTAACGGGAAAATTTACTCATCAGTAATAGAAAAAGAAAGAAAAGGTGATTATCTAGGAGCTACAATTCAAATAATCCCCCATATTTCAAATGAAATAAAAAACAAAATATATGAAGCAGCAACATCTAGTAATGCTGATATAATTATTACAGAAATTGGCGGAACTGTTGGAGATATTGAATCATCAGTAATGTTAGAAAGCCTAAGACAATTTAAAATGGAACAACCACTAGATAATGTTTTATTCGTCCACACTACCCTAATACCTTATTTATATGGATCAAACGAATTAAAAACAAAACCAACTCAAAACAGTATCATAGACTTAAGAAAATTAGGTATTCAACCAGATATATTAGTTACAAGATCCAATATTCCTATTGGAAATCAAATAAAGGAAAAACTATCATTATTTGGAAGTATTCCAAATAATAACATAATTGAAGCAATCGATGTTCCAAATATTTATCAAGTACCACTTAATTTTCATAAACAAAATATTGAAGAAATAATTCTTAAACAACTAAACTTAAAAAATAATAAAAGTGATATTAAATATTGGGAAGAATTAGTAAACACAGTAGAAAACTTAAACAATGAAATAAATATTGCCATTGTAGGAAAATATGTTTCACTTGAAGATGCATACCTTTCTGTTAAAGAAGCATGTAAACATGCTGGATACCAATTTAATACTAAAGTAAATATTAAATGGGTAGATTCAGAAAAATTAGAAGATTTAGAAACTAATTTAGAAGAAGTATTTAAAGATATCAAAGGTATCCTAGTACCGGGAGGATTTGGTACTAGAGGAATCGAAGGAAAAATAAAAGCTTGTGAATATGCAAGAATAAATAATATTCCATATTTTGGAATATGTTTAGGAATGCAAATCGCAGTAATAGAATTTGCAAAAAATGTATGCAATATAAAAAGTGCAACCTCTACAGAATTCATTAGCGATGCTAAAGACCCTATCATCGATTTAATGGCTGATCAAAAATCAATTAGTAATATGGGTGGAAC
>CAYJCL010000015.1:0-10058 GCA_964368665.1 uncultured Muribaculaceae bacterium | reverse complement strand
ATTCATACATTGACGAATATTACGAACTGCATTCAGGATTATATCTAAAAAGTAAAAAATTTTTGCAGACTATAAAATAAACTTTTAAAGTTTATTTTTTTATGTTATTATTATTGTAGGAGAATAATATGAAAAGAACATATGTAGTAATTTTATCAGTACTAGGTTTATTTATAACAGTAACAGGAATAGCGTTTGCATTCTTTTATGCAACAAATAACGATTCAGATGTAGGAGTGAGTGGAGCAGCTAAAGAAATAAATACCGTTGAATATATTCCAGGTACTTCTTTGCAAATTCCTTCATCAGGGATATATCCAGGATGGATAGGAGTCCAAGACTTTCAAATAGCTGTACCAAATGGTATAACTAGCGGTAGTGGTACATATGAAATAGTACTTGAAACTAATATCCATGAAGATTACAGCGATTGGATAACTTATGAGTTATATAAAACTACTGATATGGGAAATACAATAACTAGAGTAGAAGGGACACTAAGTGATGATGTATATAATCTATATGTAGATGATTCACTAACACCAAATGGCTTTACAATACCAGATGATTCGATTGCATCAGGTGTTGCAAATAGCACTAGTGGAGATATTTCAGTAGATAAAGTTAGTTATGATTTATCTACTTTTGAAGATACAAAATATTATTTGGTAATAAGATTTTTAAATGAAGATATAAATCAAAATGCTGCAATTAATAAGTATTTTGAAATAACGATAAAAATGAAACAAGTAGTAAATGAGGGTATCGCTGATGAAAGTGGAGCAAATCCGCCAGTATTAGATTCAACAATGATTCCTGTATTAATTGAAGAAGGAACAGGAAGTATAACAATCGCAGACACAACTAAAGAATGGTATAATTACACAAATAGCGAGTGGGCAAATGCAGTAATAGTTAATGAAACATTTACTCAAAGAAATCCTGGAACTGAAATTCCTATAGATGAGATCATGCAAATGTATGTATGGATACCGAGATTTGAATATACAAAAAGTTCTATAACAGACCCTAGCGATGCTATAGAGATTAGATTTGTAGGAACAGATATTACTAGTACAACAAATCAAGTTAATAACGATGACACTATTGTACATCCAGCTTTTTGTTGGGGGAATACTTGTCAAACAGTTAGAAGTGATGTAGAAAACAAAGAAATTCCAGGATTTTGGATTGGTAAATTTGAGAATACTAGCTATAATCCTAATATTATAATAAAACCAAATACAATAATTTCACTGTCAGACTCAGAATTAATCCCTTTATTAAGAGAAGATAACTCTATATCAGGCAGTTACTCAATCACCACTTATAACTCTTGGACAGACGTTACACTTAATATAACTGCTGACGAACACGCAATGAAAAGTCTTGATTGGGGGGCAGTAGCTTATCTAGCTCAGAGTCAATATGGAATTTGCAACACTGATGGCACTTGCACTAATTCAACAGATGGCACAGATAAAGAAATACAAGCAAACACACATTATTTCGAATGGAACGGTTATAATACTGTATCAGGATGTATAGGAGATGGAACGATCATCAAGGTAGATGAAGCGGACGTTTTTAATCCATATTCAATTAATGCCGGAGTATCTGATAAAGATGTTGGTATATGTCCAGAGAGTAACAGATGGCAGACTAGTAACGGAGTTATGGGCAGTACAACACATAATGTAACAGGAGTGTATGACATGGCTGGTGGTGCTGACGAATACGTAAGCACTCATTTTGACGACCAATATGGTACTTATCCTGCTCCTACATCTATAGAAAATAAATATTATGATCAATATCTTATATTACCTTCCGGAAGCGAAGGGATGACATCATTTGACAATACATACGCATTAATCGGAGATGCATTCAAGGAATTAGTTCCTCTAACCGCTTGGAATTCAGGATCTTATTATATGAGCATGGATTCGCATATATTAAGAGGAGGTTCTATTAACGGAAGCGAATATAGCTATCCGTACAGCACAAATGATTTAAATATATGGTATTCTACAACTAATAATTACTACTATCACAACGGAACCTCGTATGTAGGGTCACCTCACTATACTACAAGACAAGTAATAGTTCACGAATAATACTTGCATAAAATAACATTATAGTATATAATTATCTCATGCAGCGACGATGTGCCTGGAAAACACGGAGCTATATAGATAAAGTGATTTCGTTTAGAAATAAGTAGGGTGGAACCGCGCAGATAGCGTCCCTACAATATTTCTAAACGTTTTTTTATTTTTAAGGAGGAAAATTATGAAAGAAATAACAATGGAAAGTTTAGTAAACTACTGCAAGCAATACGGATTTATTTATCAAGGAAGTGAAATCTATGGAGGACTTGCAAACACTTGGGATTACGGACCACTTGGATCAAGACTAAAAAACAATTTAAAAGACGCTTGGAGAAAAAGATTTATTCAAGAAAGAACAAATGCATATGAAGTAGATCCAAGTATCCTAATGCACCCAAGAGTTTGGGAAGCATCAGGTCACGTAGGAAGTTTTTCAGATCCATTAATAGATTGTAAAGAATGCAAAATGCGTCATCGCACAGATAAATTACTTGAAGATAACGGAGTAGAAGGCGCCGATGCTCTATCTAGAGAAGATATGGTTAAAACTATTAAGGATTTAAAAATTAAATGTCCTAAATGTGGTAAATCAAACTTTACTGATATCAGAGAATTTAATTTAATGTTTGAAACATATCGTGGAGTTACTGAAGAATCTAAAACAAAAATATATCTAAGACCAGAAAATGCTCAAGGGGAGTATGTAAATTACTTAAACGTTTTAAGAACTTCAAGAACTAAATTACCATTTAGTATTGGACAAATTGGTAAAGCATTCAGAAATGAAATTACTCCAGGTAATTTTACATTCAGAACAGTAGAATTTGAACAAATGGAATATCAAACATTCTGTAAAAATGGTAACGATCAAGAAATATATGAGTATTATAAAAACTACGGAATGAAATTTTATGAAGATCTAGGAATTCCTAGTAACAAATTAAGATTCAAAGATCACGACAAACTAGCTCATTATGCAAAAGCAGCTTGTGATATCCAGTACGAATTCCCATGGGGATTTGATGAAATTAATGGAACTCATAATAGAACAGACTACGATTTATCAAGACATCAAGAATATAGTGGACAAAATATGTCTTATCTAGATCAAGAAACTAACGAAAGATATATACCTTATATTATCGAGAGTACTTACGGAGTAGATAGAACAATATTAACACTACTATTTAATGCTTACAAAGTAGATGAAATAGATGGTGAAGTTAGGGAACTATTAAGTATTCATCCATTCCTAGCACCATATAAAGTAACAATACTACCATTAATAAAAAAATATCATTCACAAAAAGCTATGGAATTATTTGAATTATTAAGTAAACATTTCATGGTTGCTTATGATGAAGCAGGAAGTATCGGAAAACGCTATAGAAGAAGCGATGCTATAGGAACTCCATTTGCAGTAACTATCGACGATAATACATTAAACGAAAACACTGTAACAATAAGAAACAGAGACACAGCTGAACAAATTACACTAAATATTGATGAACTAATTTCTTATGTAGAAGAAAGAATAAAATTTTAAAAAACCTATAAGGTTTTTTTCTATTGATTTAAAACCTATTAATAGGTATAATATTAATAGAATATAAAGGTGATAAAATGATTAGTGAAGTAAATAAAAAACGTTTATTAATAATAACCATAACAATAATAGTCATCTTTATTATCTACCAACTATTTGGAAATACTAATTATGAAAATGATAATGTAATAGAAAATATCGGAGTATTAAATATTGTTTATAATGATAGAAACAATATTAATATAAGCAATAAAGAACTTAAATTTGCAATAAGTAACCAAAGTAATATACCAATAGGTTATCAAATAATAATAGAACTTAATAATATATCAGACAAAGAATTTGATAATCTAGAAATATATGTAGATAGTAACTTATTAGAAGATAAATTAGTATCAAAAGACCAAATAGTAATAACAACTAATTACTTAAGTAAACAATACTCTAAAACTGATAAAATAGAACATAGTATTAGAATCGAAGGCCTAACAACTAGTAGTGCTACAATCTTAATTAATGATATAGTAGCTAATAACTTACTAACCGACTATATTAATATAATGAACTACGAAGGAAATGGCGAAGGATTAGAAACAATAAGTAACAATATCAAATATACTAATCAATACAGTAAAAACTATATTGAATTTAATAACGAATTATGGCAAATCATAGGAATATTTGAATATACTCAAAATCAACAAAACGAACTATTCACAAAAATAACAAGAGTAAAACCAGCAACAGACGAAGAAAAAATATCACTTGATGAACTGTATTATAATAACTTAATAGATAAAGACAAAGTTGCAGTATTCGATAATATCCCAAAAGTCGAAGCCCAAAGCGCAAAAGATTGCGTTGAAGCTGACTGGCTCGACTTTTCCAATATTAAGCCAACATTATATTTAAATAGCAATATAACAATAATAGAAGGGAATGGATCTATAAATGATCCATATGTGATAAAATGACAAAGAATGCCTTAAATAAAGAAATAATGGTAACACTAGTAAGCACAATCATCTTTGCTGCATTTATCATTCTTCTAGTAATATTTATCATTACATTTGTATTTGATGAAATGAATAACGTATCTCAAGTAGGAGACTATTTAGTAGATTACAAACTAGATCAAACTGTTGAAGAAAAATTTAATATACTAGATAGTGCAGATGGTAGTCGCCTAGATGGATATGAAATTACCATTACAAATAATGGTAAAATTCAAGATGAATACTTCATCTATATTAAACCATTAGAAGATACAAATATTGATGACTTAATAGTATCTATAGACAATAATTTAATTAATAAATTAGGAACGTACTCAGATGACGGAGAAAAATTCTTAATTTATAAAGGAGCAATTGATCCAGGATATTCAATAATTCATACCCTAAGATTTTGGTGGGATGAATCAGTAGATATCTCTATAATACATAAACCAATAAAATTTGAATACGGAATAATTGAATAAAGAAAGAAGGTGGGATTATCAAAAAAGGATTTATATTAGTAGAAACAATTATAGTTATAACATTTCTAGCATCATCTCTATTATTAATCTTCTCTGCATTTAATAATGTATTAATAAACGAAAGAGAAAGAGCATTCTATGACGATCCTGCATACTTATATCGTACATACTACATTTTAGAATTTCTAAAAGAAGGAAATAAAATAGACAAAATTGTAGAAAATTTCAACTATAAAGATGATGATGATGTAATTATGGAAATTGGATGTGTTAACGAGGAAATATTTCCAACAGGTGGAGATGACCGTGAAATATGTGAATACATACTAAGTTCGGAAATAGAACTTAACAAAATATATATAACAGGAGAAAATCCAGATAAAGCTGTAAAAGATTATGAAAAATTAAATGAGTCTAGCCAATCACATACCGACGAAACTACAAGAACATTGTCATACCAAATGTATTTATATTTAAGAACATTAAATCAAGAACTAAACAAAGATAATAACTTTTATAATTATTATTTAGTAATTGAATATACAACAATAGAAAACGAAAGTTTTGATCGTAATTACTACTATGCATCAATTCCTTTTGATGTGGAGGCCCCATAATGAAGAGTAAAGGACTAACAATTATTGAGTTATTAGTAAGTATAGTATTATTATCAGTAGTAATGATCTTCGTCTTTGCATTACTAATTGATATTAGACAAGAAGAACAAAGAAGTAACTTTTCATCAGCCGACCTGTTAAATAGATCAATTATCATGCAAAATATTCAAGAAATCTTACTTGAAAATGGTCTAACAGATATTGCTTTCACTAGCAATTCTAACTCCCAAACATTTACAATGACACACAAAACTAGCAAAAAAACAATAATAACTATAGAAGAAAACAAACTAACATTAAATTACAATGGAGACATAGAAGCATGGATTTTAGAATCATCAGTATATGATTTTAATCTAACATGTTATGCAAACGAAAGAAAAGGTGATAAAGAAATAATCACTATTAGAATAATACCAGATATAGCTGGAACATCACTAGAAGATAACGTCTTATTAGATATCGAAATATTTCATATAGATGCTAATCCGGAATTAATTCCAGAATCACTTGGAACCTTAAGTAAATGTGAGGCAAAAAAACCAACAACCCAACCATGATAGAAACAAATGAATCAAACGGTTTTTAATAAAAACCTTATAATTAATAGTATCAGCAATGATACTTTTTATTTGCATGTGTATACATAATCCACAAAAAGAAATCATAAAACTAGCTAATAAGACACTAACAAAATAATTAATATCAGTATTTAAAGAGTTAAGTCCACCAGTAATTTCCAACGTACCACTTATTACAGAATTAATAATACTATTATCAATTCCAAATCTAAATAGATTAAAAAACACTATAGTACCTAAAATCATTGTTAAAACACTAATGGACTTAGAAATAGAATTTATTAGAGCATTAGCAATGCTTATATTATTAAATTCAATTTTACTACTAGATAAATTTCCATCTTCTCTTAATAACAAACCTAATATAATGCTACAAATATAATTATTAATAATTAAAAATATAGTGGTTTTTAAATCAAATACTAAAGATAACATTACAAATAAAAACAAAGGATTTAAAAACAACGTAAATGACATAATTCTAGTAGCATCTTCTTTACTCAAAAAATTATTATTATATAATTCACTAGTAACTAAAGCATTAACTGGAGTACCACTAATTAACGACATAATAAATATATATGTACAAGATCCATTCAACTTAAATATCTTATAAAAAAACCTAGTAGTATACTTATTAATATAATATACAAAATTAAACGAAATTAATAAATCACTAATAATAAACATCGGAAATAAAGAAGGAAAAACTCTTCTAAAAAATATATCTAATGAATCATTTATAATTAATTCTAAATCCTTATTAAAAAATAAATAACCTATAAATAAAAATAACATACAATACATAAATAATAATTTAATTTTTTTCATAAAACGCTCCAATATTTGATATAATATATATGGTGAATATAATGCATAAAAAAATATATGAAAAAATAAAACATTTTATTAAAGAAAACTATAAAGAAATAATATTTCTTATAATTTTCACAACTATATGTTTCATTAAGTTTCCATACATCATAGAAACTCCAGGAGGAACTGTAAATTTAAATGAACGTATAACAGTAGAAAACGCTTATGATACTGAAGGTGAATTTGGTATGGCATACGTTACAGTATTAGAAGGAAGACTCCCTCTAATGCTACTATCATTCATCCTGCCTAATTGGGACTTAATCCATCAAGATGACATATTACTAGATAACGAAACATTAGAAGATATGTATAAAAGAGATAAACTATTAATGGATGAAGCAATATCAAACGCTAAAATTGCAGCATTTAACGAAGCGAATATAGAATTAACAGTAGATAAAATGCACGTAAATATAGCTTATATTTATGATTATTCTAAAACGGAATTAAAAATTGGTGATGAAATAATCAGTATCGATAATACACCAATAACTAATTTAGATGAACTAAAAACTATTATTACTTCTAAAGAAGTAGGAACAATATTAGATATAGAAATCAAAAGAAATGACGAAGTATTAAATATAAAAAGTGAAGTGTATGAAAGCGAAGGAAACAAAATCATAGGAGTATTACTTATAAATACCTATGAATTTATTAGTGATATTGATGTAACAGTATCACAAGAAGCTAGCGAATCTGGTCCCTCTGGAGGACTGATGACTGCATTATCAATATATAATTACTTAACAGAAGAAGATATAACTAAAGGAAGAATTATAATAGGTACAGGAACTATAGATAACGAAGGAAATATCGGAGAAATTGGAGGAGTAAAATATAAACTCCTAGGAGCAGAAAAAGATGACGCAGATATCTTTTTATGTCCAGAAGAAAACTATGAAGAAGCATTAGAAGTAAAAGAAGAAAATAATATGGATATAGAAATAATCAGTGTTAAATCATTAAATGATGCAATTAACAAACTATTAGAGGAGTAATATATGAGTAAGAAGGGTTTTACAATAGTAGAAATATTAGTAGCGGTGATCATATTAGGTATCATAGCAGCAATAGCAGTACCAACGTATATAAACATTAACAACGCTGCAAAAGATGAACTAAGAGCTAATAAAATAAAACAAATTGAACTAGCAGCAGAAAAATGGGCAGATGGATTAAATTTATCTAGGCCTATTACAATTCCGATATTACAATTAATTCAAAATGGATACTTAAGTGCTGATGAAGGCAGCACAGAAAGTATTATTGATCCAAAAACTAACAAAGAAATGAAATGCCATACAATAGATATTACATTTGAAAACTATGTTCCGAGTGCAACTTACAAAGATACAATTATAAAAGACTGTAAAGCGAAACTAGAAGAAGAAAATGACGAAAATATAGAAATTACAGCACATACAAGAGATGGAAAAATTTTAAAATTAAATGATGATACAAAAGAATATCCCTGGACAAATGAAGATGTCACATTAATAGTTACAGTTAATAGTACATATAAACTAACAGATGGCGAAACAATTACATTTAGTGGTAGTGGTATAAACGAAACCAAAACAATAAAACAAGGTACAGAATGCAACAAATACATAGAAGATCCGTCAAATTGTTATAATGCCATTAATGTATCAGGAAATAATATTATAGCAACAATATACACAACAATATCAACAGATAAAGGATTAAAATCCAAAGAAGCTATAGTAAAAATAGACAAGGAAGCACCAACAATAACTTCAGAAGTAGTTGATGAAGATCGTTGGGTAAATTACAATAAAACAGTAAAAATCACTGGATCCGACGGAAATATAGGTTCGGGAATAGTTGATGTTAAAATAGATGGCACATCTATTGAAAATTTCACAGGAAGCGCAACGGTTCAAAAAGATAATGGCATTTATGAAATAATAGTAACTGATCATGCAGGGAATCTATTCAAAACCACATTTGAAGTTGATAAAATTGATAAAACACCACCAAAAATAACAAGCATAACTTCATCAAGTGTCACAGGGTCGTCCTTTATAGTGAACATATCCGCAACAGATGAAACAGCAAAGGATAATAGCGGTTTATATCAATATAATATATATTTAGATAATAAACTGTACCAAACAATATATTCAGAAGAAGAAAGCATAGCAGTAAGTGTGTCGGGACTTTCAATGAATACTGAATACACTGTAAAGGCAGATGTTACAGACATCGCTGGAAATATAAGTGAATCATCATCGGAGAGTGAAATTACAGTAAAAACAAAATTAGATAACTATACATATGTTGGACCGATAACATTGTCAATAAGCAGAGGCATAACACCTCATCCAGGACACGGAGTTACCATAAATAGTACTCACGCAGAATATTTCACAGAATACAGATATGCAAAGATATATTGGTCTAGAACTAGCTATGCAAATCATAACACATCTTTAGACGGAGACAGTAATCTAAGAGTGGCCGGAGTAGAAATAGATTCCAATCCAAATGATCGGAACCAAAATACTTTGAAAAGCGGCGTATATACATTGAACATAAGCAATATGAGTTCATTTAGAATTCACGCATATATTTCAAGTAATAACAGTTATACATCAGTAGAATATAAAATATCTAAAATTGAATTTATTTTATAAATAATTGATACTTATAATAATATCTAGTATAATAAACTACGTGATGTATTATGAAAAGAAAAGATATCGATAAAAACTTATTAAGTCCAGGAATGCTTCAATACGTAAATATTAAAGAAGAGTACGAACAAACATTACTCTTCTTTCGTCTTGGAGATTTTTACGAACTATTCTTCGAAGATGC
>CAYJCL010000014.1:0-10103 GCA_964368665.1 uncultured Muribaculaceae bacterium | reverse complement strand
TAACTTCTTTTTTAAATTCTGCTTTCATATATAACCCTCCAAAAGTAAAAATATCATAACTCTATAAAATATAAAAGTCAATATCACTTGCAATTTTCTCAAAATATGATAAGATTTAACCGGTGGGAAATATGAAAAATGCTCTTTCAATGGCTTATTTAGGCGACACAATTTATGAATTTTATGTTAGAAAACATTTAATAGATAAAGGTTTAACAAAAGTAGGAGAACTACAAAAAGAAAGCCTTAACTACGTTAGCGCAAGATCTCAAAGACGTCATATTGAATCTTTAATGGATAAAAACTTCCTAACAGACGAAGAAATCGAACTTTATAAATGGGGAAGAAATACTAATGTAGGAAAGAGTAAGAGCACAGACATTATTACATATCGAATTGCAACAGGTTTTGAAACCTTAATTGGTTCATTACATATGCAAAATAAAAAAGATAGAATAGAAGAAATAATGAAAGAGGTGTTAAATAGTTAATGAAAGTATATGGAAAAAATACCTTTAATGAACTTATAAATCAACCAAATAAAATAAAAAAAATAACTCTAAGTAAAAACTTTAATGATCATGAAATCATGAAATTAATTAAAGAAAATAACTTAAAATATGAATTTCTAGAATCAAAAGCACTTGATCGTCTAGTAGATGGTAATCATCAAGGAATTATAATTAATATTGATGACTTCGAATATACAGAAGTAGAATCTATGTATAATGACAATTTAGTAGTTATGTTAGATCATTTAGAAGATCCTCATAACTTTGGAGCAATTATCAGAACTTGCGAAGCAGCAGGAATTAAATCAATAATAATTCCTAAAGACAGAAGCGTAAGTGTAAATTCCACAGTAATGAAAACATCTAGTGGAGCACTAAATAATATCAATATAGCTACAGTTAATAATATTAATCATACAATAAAAGATTTTAAAAATAACGGTTTCTTTGTATATGCTGCAGATATGGATGGAAGAAACTATCAACAAACTAACTTTGCTGATAAAGTATTACTAATAATAGGTAATGAAGGTAAAGGAGTATCAAGACTAGTAAGAGAAAACTCAGATGAAATAATCAGCATTCCAATGTATGGAAATATCAATAGTCTAAACGCTAGCGTAGCAGCAGCTATTATCATTTATGGGATTGTAAACAAATGAAATATCAAAGTATTGATGATCAAGAATTAGTTTACCTAGTTTCTGAAAATAATGACGATGCTAAAAATATTCTTTATGAAAAATATAAATATATCATTGATATAATCTATAAAAAACATTTAAAACAAATCCTAGCAATTGGCATCGATAAAAATGATATGTATCAAGAAGCTCTAGTAGGTTTCTCAGATGGACTTGCATCATATAAAGATAATAAAAACACTGCTCTACCTACTTTTTTAACACTATGTGTTGAAAGAAGAGTAATATCTGCAATAATTAAAGCAGGTAGAATAAAAAATCAAATTATGATTGATAGTTTATCATTAGAATACGACTATGGATCAGATAAAAGTACCCTAAAAGAAATAATCAGTGATAATAATGATAATAATCCATTATATAACCTAATGGAAGATGAAGTAGTATCAGAATTAGAAAATAGAATTAAAGAATCATTATCTAATAACGAAATACAAGTATATACCCTAATGATAAATAATTTTAGTTACTTAGAAATAGCTAAATTACTAAGTAAAACACCTAAGTCCGTAGATAATACAATTCAAAGAATAAAATTAAAAGTTAAAAAGATATTAAATAATAGTAAAAATGCTTGAAAAGTCACCTAATATGTGTTATTTTATTTATGAACACATCTAGGTGTTTTTTAATTGATATAAAGGAGTGTCTAAAATGGCAAAAAAAGAAATTGAAGAAACAAAAAAAACTAAAACAAAAAAAGCAAAAGAAGTAACAAAAAAACCAAAAGCAAAAAAACCTGCAAAAAAAGAAAAGAAAGAAAAAACAAGTTTATTAAAAGGCGTATTTCATGAACTGTCAAAAGTTAAATGGCCTACTGGTAAAGAAATAGCTAAATATTCATTTATTACAGTAATATTCTGTATTGGACTAATACTATTTTTCCAATTAGTTAACTTATTCTCAACATTCATAAGGGGGTTATTCTAATGGATAAATTATGGTATGTAGTAGATACTTATAGTGGACATGAAAGTAAAGTAAAAGAAAAACTAGAAATGCGTACAGAATCAATGGGTATGCAAGATTATATCTATAGAGTAATTATTCCGGAAACAACAGAAATAGAAATTAAAGACGGCGTAAAAAAAGAAAAAGTAAAAAAAATGTTTCCAGGATATATCTTAGTAGAAATGATTATGACAGATGAAGCATGGTACATAGTGCGTAATACTCCAGGAGTAACTGGATTTATCGGTTCATCAGGTCATGGAGCTAAACCAACTCCGCTATTACCAGAAGAAATAGAAAAAATCCTATCTAACATGGGAATGAGCACAATGGATACTGCTAACGAATTAGTAATCGGAGAAAAAGTAGATGTTATTGGTGGACCATTCAAAGGTATGACAGGTAAAATAGACAATATCGATTTAGAAAACAATAGATTAAACGTATTAATCGACTTATTTGGACAAGAAACTCCAGTTGAAGTTGAATTATCACAAGTAAGTAAGACACATTAAAAATCACAAAAGTGATTTTTTTCTTGTTTTAAAGCAAAAACATTTGCTAATTAAGCTAAAGTGTGTTAATATCTTAGGTGCAATTATATTTTTTTTAATATAATTAGCTTAAGTGGAAGGGAAATGCGGATTGCCCACACCACTTTCGCGATAAAATATTTAATAGGAGGTGTTTTACGTGGACAAAGAAGTCGTAAAAGTAATCAAATTACAAATCCCTGCTGGAAAAGCAACACCAGCTCCACCAGTTGGAACAGTGTTAGGACCTGCAGGAATTAACTTACAAGAATTTTGTACAAAATTTAATGATGCAACAAGAGACAAAATGGGAGATATCGTACCAGTAGAAATTTCATTATATGCTGATCGTTCATTCACATTTGTACTTAAAACTGCACCAGCTGGATTCTTAATTAAGAAAGCAGCTAAAATCGCTAAAGGTAGTACAAAAGGAGCTAACGAAATCGTTGGTAAAATTACAAAAGAAGATTTAAAAAATATTGCTGAAACAAAACTTGTAGACTTAAATGCTTATGATGTTGATGCTGCTATGAAGATCATCGAAGGAACTGCTCGTAATATGGGAGTTGCTGTTATCGGATTAAATGATAAAGAATTAGAAGAACAACAAAAAGAAGCTGCAGCTGAAGAAATTGAAAAAGCAAAAAGAGATGCTGATTTAGCTAAGATGGAAGAAGAATCAAAAGCTGAACAATCTGCTGAAGTTGAAGTTATAAACGAAAAAACTGAAACAGAAGAAAATTAGTATTTAAATTTTAAAAATATAATCCGCTTAATAAACCACAATTAAGGAGGGAAAATAATGAGTAAATCAGGAAAAAAATATGTGGAAGCTTCTGCTAAAGTAGATAAAAATAAATTATATACTAAAGACGAAGCAATTAGTTTAGTAAAAGATACTTCAATTACTAAATTTGATAGCTCTGTTGAAGTAGCTATTAAATTAAATGTTGACACTAAAAAAGCTGATCAACAATTAAGAGGATCTTTAGTATTACCTCATGGTACTGGTAAAGATAAAAAAGTATTAGTTATTGCTAAAGGTGAAGCTGCTGTAGCTGCTAAAGAAGCAGGAGCTGAGCACGTTGGAGATGTTGATATGATCGACAAAATCCAAAAAGAAAATTGGTTTGACTTCGATGTAATCGTTGCAACACCAGATATGATGGCTAACTTAGGAAAAATTGGACGTGTTCTAGGACCAAAAGGTTTAATGCCTAATCCTAAAACAGGAACAGTAACACCTAACCCAGCTAAAGCTGTAACTGATATTAAAAGTGGTATGGTTGAATATAAAACTGATACATTCGGTAATGTTCATACTATCATTGGTAAAGTATCATTTGATGCAACTAAACTTGCAGAAAACTTAGAATATGTAATTAATACAATTACTAAAGCTAAACCTGCAACAGTTAAAGGAACATATATTGAAAACATTTCTGTATCTTCAACTATGGGTCCAGGAATTAAATTAGATAAAAATTCTTTTGACAATTAAAAAATAATTTTATATAATATGTTTGTTGAAAAAGAAATTCTCCAAAGACAGCAGGTGCTCAGTAAATCCTGCCGAGGAAAAACTTTTGTATCTTAAATACTAAAGCTTTTCCATATGGAATAGCTTTTTTAATAATATAGTAGGGAGGAAAATATGGCTAGTCAAACAAACTTAGACGCTAAAAAAATAGTTGTAAATGAAATCATTGACAACGTAAAAAATAGCGAATCAGTTATTCTATTTACTTATCAAGGTTTAACAGTTTCTGAACTAAGCGAATTAAGAAAAGAACTAAAAAAATGTGATTCAGATTTAAAAGTCTATAAAAATACATTAGTTAAAATCGCTTTAAATGAAATGAATACAAACTTAGATGAATATTTAGAAGGACCTAATGCTTTACTATTTGGTAAAGATTTATTAGAGCCAATCAAAGTTATCGATGCTTTCGCTAAGAAAAATGATAAAGTAGACATTCGTGTTGGTATCATAAGTGGAAGTGTTGCACAATTAGACGAAATCAAAAATTATGCAAGTATCCCATCAAGAGAAGGATTACTTACAATGCTTGCTGGTGGTATGATTCAATATGTTAAGGAATTAGCTATTGGACTTAACCTGTACGCAGAACAAAAAGAAAATTAGGAAGGAAATTAAAAATGGCAAAAATTAAAGTAGAAGACTTTATTGCAAGTCTAAAAGAAATGACTATTCTTGAAGTTAAAGAATTAGTTGACGCAATGAAAGAAGAATTTGGAGTAGATCCAAGCGCAGTAGCAGCAGCTCCTGCTGCAGCAGCTGCAGAAGCTACTGGACCTAGTACTAAAACTGTTGTTTTAGCTAGTGCTGGAGGAAACAAAATCGCTGTTATCAAAATCGTTAAAGAATTAACTGGTTTAGGATTAGTTGAAGCAAAAGCTTTAGCTGACAACGGTGGTAACATTAAAGAAAACATTCCTGCTGAAGAAGCTGAAGCTATTAAAGCTCAACTTGAAGAAGCTGGAGCTACAATCGAATTAGCTTAATTTAAAAATGACGAAAGTCATTTTTTTTGTTGCTCTATAGTTGTAAAATTCATAATAAAAGTATATAATGATATAAAGAATAGAGGTATTATTATGGATAATCAAATAAATTTAACACCAAATAAAGAAACGCAAACCCCTGAAACAACAACTCCTAATGCTGTACAACCAGAAACTGTTGCGCCACAGCCAGTACAAGCAACACCTGAAGTTGTGCAGCCTACTATAGAACAAACTCAACCAGCACAACAACCAACTCTCGTTTTAAATTCAGAAGAAGGACAAGCGCCACAACCAGAAGTTATAACAGAAACTCCAGCTCCAGAAGCACAACCAGTAACAGAGCAACCAACACTTGTACTATCATCACAAGAAACAACTACACCTGCACCACAACCGGTTGAAACATTAACTGGTTTGTCAGAACCAACTGAAACATTAGGTTTGGAAAATGTTGCAGAACCAACTATAATAAATGATTTAAAAGAAGATCCAAAATCTGTCAAACAAGAACAACCACAACAACAAGATAAACCTAAAAAGAAAACAAATGGTTTATTAATTGTTTTGTTACTATTAGTATTACTTGGAGCAGGAGCTTATGTTTACTTAACATATTTTCATGAACCTAATACATCTTCGACAGCTCCACAAGGGAATTCTAAATTAATAGAAATAAAAACAGCAATGGAAAACTCAGAATACTATCAAGAATTAACAAAGGAAGTAGATATTCTACCAGTAGTTGAAAATGATAACCTAACATTGACTATAAATTATGAAGATTATGAAGGAGAAAATCAAACTACTAGTTGTTTATACACATTAACTGATGATAATTTAACTATTACTATGAATGATGAAAACTCATTTGCGTGCAGCGTTTATAGTATGCTCGTATTTGATGCAGTTGGAGTTACTAAAGGAATAGCTGAAAATAAAGTACTTCAATTAATGAGTTTAGGAAATGACTATGCTCCATTTATAACGGTAGATGAAGATGACTTAACCATAACTATGAATATTGCTGCTGAAATAGATACAACAATGGTTGATTCAGAATACTTTACACCAGAATTAATTTTAGCAGGAAATGAAAAAGAATATTATACTGAGATAGAAACCAGTTCTTCAGTATCAACAAGTAATGAAAAAGAAAAAATAACATTAGTGATATCAGCAAATTCAGAAGAAATCACAATCTATTTTGCAGAAGATAATGAAGCAACAGATATTACATATAACTCTATATTAAGTTCTATAGAAGCTCTTTATCCAGAAGATTTAGACAAATTTAAACAGAACTTCATTGATAGTTCATCAAATATTTATGAAAACTATCGAATAATAGACAACGTATCTAATGGAATTAAAACACAACTACAAGAAGACTGGGATATAGATATAGACAAGCAACACATAACTATGCTAATCATCACTAAAGAAACAACTGATCAAGAAACAGAATAAAACAACAATTATCTATTGACAAAAATATTAACAAATGATATATTATTGTTGCATTTTAGATTGGGTTCTGCCTAGGTAGAACTTAATTTAAAGGGAAATACGATACACCAGGATGTGTGTACATGAAAGGAGGGTATTATGCCTACTATTAATCAATTAGTTAGAAAAAACAGAAAAGATAAAGTAAGAAAAAGTAAAAGTCCAGTATTAAATGTTGGATTTAATAGTATGGAACGTAAAACTACAAAGTCTAATAGCCCACAAAAGAGAGGGGTTTGTACTAAAGTTGCAACAAGAACTCCAAAAAAACCAAACTCAGCATTAAGAAAATATGCGCGTGTTAGATTATCTAATGGTAGAGAAGTAGATACTTACATACCAGGAGAAGGACATAACTTACAAGAACACAGCGTAGTATTAATACGTGGAGGACGTGTAAAAGACCTTATCGGGGTTCGTTATCATGTAATCCGTGGTACATTAGATACTCAAGGTGTTAACAACCGTAAACAAAGTCGTAGTAAATACGGAACAAAAAAACCTAAATAAATAAAAAATAAGTAAAGGAGGAAATATAATGCGTAAAAGACGTGCAGAAAAAAGAGATGTATTACCAGATCCTATATATAATTCAAAAGTAGTTACTAAATTAGTTAACCAAATAATGAATGATGGAAAAAAAGGTACTGCAGAAAAAATACTTTATAAAGCATTTGATATTATAAAGGAAACAACTGGCGAAGAACCTATAGAAGTTTATACTAAAGCTATGGAAAACATTCGTCCAGCATTAGAAGTTAAATCTCGTCGTGTTGGTGGTTCGAATTATCAAGTACCAATCGAAGTTAAAGATGACCGTGCTCAAGCATTATCACTACGTTGGTTAGTGAACTATGCAAGATTAAGAAACGGTAAAGGAATGGCTATTAATTTAGCAAACGAAATTATGGATGCGGCAAAAGGTGTTGGTGGAGCTGTTAAAAAACGTGAAGATACTCACAAAATGGCTGAAGCTAATAAAGCATTTGCACATTACAGATGGTAAGGAGACCGTATGGCAAGAGATGTTTCAATTGATAAAATAAGAAACGTTGGGATCATGGCACATATAGATGCTGGGAAAACAACATTTACTGAAAGAGTACTATTCCATACAGGGATTACTCATAAAATAGGAGAAACTCATGATGGAGCTTCTCAAATGGACTGGATGGATCAAGAAAAAGAAAGAGGTATAACAATTACTTCTGCTGCCACTACAGCCCATTGGCAAGGATACAGATTAAATATCATCGATACTCCAGGACACGTTGACTTCACAGTTGAAGTTCAACGTTCATTAAGAGTATTAGATGGATCAATCTGTTTACTAGATGCTAATGCTGGGGTTGAACCTCAATCTGAAACAGTATGGCGTCAAGCTAACGAATATAAAGTACCAAGAATGTTCTTTATAAATAAAATGGATAAAATAGGAGCTGACTTCTTTGCATCAATGAAAACTATTGAACAAAGATTAGCAGCAAACTATGCACCATTACAATGTCCTATTGGAGCTGAAAACGAATTCAATGGAATCATTGACCTAGTTACAATGAAAGCTTACAAATATGATGGAAATGAACACGAAGAATCAACTGAAATCGAAATTCCAGCTGATTTAAAAGACAAAGCTGATAAAATGAGAAATGACCTTATCGAAAAAGCTGTTGAATATGATGATGCATTAATGGAAAAATTCCTTGAAGGAAATGAATTAACTGTAGAAGAAATCAAAAGTGCAATAAGAAAAGGTGTATTAGCATCAGAATTTTTCCCAGTAATGTGTGGATCAGCATTATCTAACATCGGTGTTAAATTAGCACTAGATGCAATATTAGATTACATGCCAGCTCCAACTGATATAAGTGCAATCGCTTGTATCGACAAAAACGGGAACGATGTTGAAAGACATCCAAATGATAATGAACCATTTACAGCACTAGCATTTAAAATTATGGCTGACCCATTTGTAGGAAGACTAGCATTCTTCAGAGTATACTCTGGAAAATTAAATAGTGGTTCTTACATTATCAATGCTACAAAAGGTAACAAAGAAAGAGTTGGACGTATTCTACAAATGCATGCTAACAACAGAAAAGAAATTTCTGAAGTGTTTGCAGGAGAAATCGCTGCAGCAGTTGGTCTTAAAGATACAACTACAGCAGATACACTTTGTGAAGAAAAATCTCCAGTAATAATGAAAGGAATGGAATTCCCGTTACCAGTTATCGACATGGCTGTTGAACCAAAATCAAAAGGTGATGTTGATAAAATGGGAATTGCATTACAAAAATTAGCTGAAGAAGATCCTACATTTAAATACAGAACTGACCACGAAACTGGACAAACTGTAATTAGTGGTATGGGAGAACTTCACTTAGAAGTATTAATTAGAAGAATGAAAGACGAAAATAACGTTGAAGTTAACGTTGGTCGCCCACAAGTTGCTTATAGAGAAACATTAACTCAAATGGGTGAATGTGAAGGTAAGTATGTAAAACAATCTGGTGGACGTGGACAATACGGACATGTTTGGGTTAAATTTGAACCTAATCAAGAAAAAGGTTATGAATTCGTTGATCAAATCGTTGGTGGAGTTGTTCCAAGAGAATATATTCCAGTAACTGATAAAGGATTACAAGAAGCAATGGCTGGTGGAATATTAGCAGGATACCCTATGGTTGATGTTAAAGCTACACTATTTGACGGATCATACCATGATGTTGACTCATCAGAAATGGCATTTAAAATTGCTGCATCTATGGCTTTAAAAGAAGCTGTTAAAAAATGTAAACCAGTTATTTTAGAACCAGTTATGAAAGTTGATGTAATTGTTCCTGAAGAATATATGGGTAACGTAATGGGAGATTTAACTTCTAGACGTGGTAAACCACTTGGAAATGAATCTCGTGGAAATGCTTTATCAATTAAAGCAATGGTTCCACTAGCAGAAATGTTTGGTTATGCAACTAGCTTAAGATCTAATTCTCAAGGTAGAGGTAACTTCACAATGGAACTTGATCATTATGAAGAAGTTCCTAAGTCGATCGCTGACGACATAATTAAGAAAAACGGCGCTAATTAAAAATAATACTTGAAATTTGTTCAAGCATTAGATAAAATATAATAGTAATAAAGGAGGAAATATTATATGGCAAAAGCAAAATTTGACCGTTCGAAAGAACACGTAAACATTGGTACTATTGGTCACGTTGACCATGGTAAAACTACTCTTACTGCTGCTATAACTAAATTATTCGGAGAATTCGTTTCTTACGATAACATAGATAAAGCACCAGAAGAAAGAGAAAGAGGTATTACAATTAATACTTCACACGTTGAGTATGAAACTGAAAAAAGAC
>CAYJCL010000013.1:9700-10646 GCA_964368665.1 uncultured Muribaculaceae bacterium | reverse complement strand
TATTACCACTATTAAACTCATCAACAGTTCTTACATCAATAAGTACTGCTCCATCATCTAATAAACTATCTAAGTCATCACAACTTAACTCATTAACTACATTACTACTCTTACAAGAACTTAATACTATTAAAGATATAATAAGTATTAAAACCTTAATTTTTTTCATCCAAATTATTTAACCTCTCATAAATAGTATCAAAACTACTTAAAAATCTATTAATCTCTTCATTAGTAGTCAAATGAGATATACTAATTCTTATACTAGTTAAAGCTCTTCTTCTTTCATTATATACAGCCATAATAGCAGTACTAATTTCTCCAGTCTTACAAGCAGTATTAGTTCCTAAATAAATCTCAAACTCTTCCATAGCATGAATAAAAGTTTCAGGTTTAATATTTAATAAACTAATATTTAATATATGAGGAATAGAATAAGATGTCTTATTAATATATACATCCCTATGCTTACTTAAATGTTCACATATCTTCTCATTCAACTTCTTAATTAAGACTTCTTTTCTCTCAACATCATTTAAAGATATTCTTAAAGCCTTAGACATTGATACCACTAAAGGCAGTGGCATAGTACCAGGTCTTAACTCATTATTTTTACTACTTCCATGAATTACAGGAGAAATAATTAACTTACTACTCTTATATAAAATACCAATTCCCTTAGGTCCATAAAATTTATGAGCAGATAAACTAGCTAAATCAACATCATACATATTAAATGATATTTTACCTACACATTGAGTTAAATCAGAATGAAACAAAGTATTACTATTCTCTTTCTTAATAACTTGTCTAATCGTCTTTAAAGGCTGTCTAATCCCTAATTCACTATTAACCCCACAAATACTAACCAAAATAGTATCAGGAGTCATCTTACTTCTTAAATCATCTAAATCAATACAACCCTCTTTAGTATTATTAACATAAC
>CAYJCL010000013.1:0-9690 GCA_964368665.1 uncultured Muribaculaceae bacterium | reverse complement strand
ATTAAATCCTATTGATTCTAAATAATTACATATACTATATATTGAAGGATGTTCTAACTTAGAAACAATAATATGTCTTCCTCTTTTACCATAAGCTAAAGCAACACCCTTTAAAGCTAAATTATTACTTTCAGTTGCTCCACTAGTATATATTATTTCATTTTCTAACACACTTAAAAGCTCACTAATTTGTTTAGTAGCACTTGTATATAAAGCTTTAGATTTACTACCTAAAGAATGTATTGAATTAACATTACCTATATAATCTCTTGTCGTTTTATTATAAGACTCTAAAACATCGTATAAAACCGGTGTCGTAGCCGAATAATCTAAATATATCATACTCTCACCATAACCATTATACAAAAAAAATAGACCTAGGTCTATTACTTTTGCGAATATTGCAATAATCTTTCATGAATACCAGGTTCAATTAAATCAATAGCACTAATAGCTTGCTCTAAAGATAACTTAAAATTTCCACTAGTAAAAGCATGCTCAGCTTTAGTTAAACCTATTTCTAAATCCTTATCAACAGGTCGATAACGATTACCATATACTATTGCCATCTCAGCCATAGCAGCAGTTTTAACTACCTCATTAGTAGTACAAAATAACTTCAACACCAAATCTCTAGCAGTATCTACTCTAGTATTTAATATTTTAATTGAAATAGGTTTAGCATCCAATTCCTTAATCATTTCTTTAATTGCCATAGAAGCTTCACTAAGTTCTATATAATATCTTTTAGGTACTACAGGTAACTTATAACTATTGATCTTATTCTTAGATTTTTTTAAAATATCTTTAATCTCATCTAACTGTTCTCTAGCTCTTAATTCATCTTCTTTTAAAGAACCTAAAGTTCTAAGAGCAAACTCTAACTTATCCTCAGTCTTAGCAAGTCTTACATTTAATAATTCCATCTCTTTACTAATTTTAGAAAAAGCAAAAGATTTAGATCTATAAGCATTTACAATACTTTCATAATTCTTCTCAACAATATCTAACTCAGTCTTAATATCATCGATAACTACTACATCATCATCAGTTAAATCATAACTAAACTTAATACTATCAATCTTCTTATGCAACTCATTATTAATCTTTTGTAACTTCTTAGTTTTTAAAATAATAGTTCTTGCATAATCTTCATAAACTTTCTTAGCTATTTTCTCTTTATCAAAATCATTATATAAACCTTCATAATAATCCATAATCGTCTTTAACTCAAATATAGAATCCTCTACATTTAAAACATTTAATCTACTTACTATATCAGCTACTTTTCTTTCAATCTCTTCAATATTGTAATCTAAATTTAAATAATCTAAATTAAACCCATCTCTAATTAATTTAGAACTCTTAACTCTTAATTCTTCAGTCTTCTTAGGAATTAAATACTTACTCATTAAAATAATACTAGGAGCTTCCTCAATAATGATATTTAAATTACCAATTAAATCATCAATAGCTTTAACTATCTTCCCAACTTCTTGATAATTACTATTATCCATAGTTATTTCAAAAGCACTAAATAACTTATCAACATTTTCAAATTGTATTTCTATAGAACTTTCAATATCTTTATAGTCTTCTTTATTATTTCTAAATTTATTTAATATTTCTCTATATAAAGTTTTTAACTTAGTAATAGTTTCTCTATTATTTTCTTCACTTAAAGTAATCTCTTTAATTTCATCTAATAATCCGTTAGCTTTACTCTTAACAAAATTAATCTCTAATTCTAAAGCATTTAACCTACTCTTTAATTCATTATATTTTTTATCATTATATAAATCTTCAATTTCAATTAACTCATCAGTAATCTTGGGTACTTCTTGATCTTTAATCGTCTTAAATCTAACTTGCCAATCATCATAAACTTCTCTCATAGCATCATTATTAATTAAAGACTCAACTTTATTTAATTCAGATATTATCGAAGCACTAATAATCAAATTTTTATTACGTTCTAAATTAGTAATTTCTTTACTATATTTTTTGTGCTCTTTTTTATTTATATAATTAAGAACTACTACAATTAATACAATAGTAATAATATATATAGAAATTCCTAAAAGTACATATTCAGTAACACTCATTATTAGTCCTCCCATCATAATATAATAATAACATATAATTAATAATTTTAGAAGTATAATTGACAAATAAGAAAAATAAGGTATAATATGAAGTGCGATGTGAAAGGCAGCGTTATTTATTTGATAAGATGTGTTTATTACTTTGTTTATAAGTACCCAGGCTGCCTGGTGAAAGTATTAAAATAAACTCCCCTTATTAAATGATAACAATCTTTTATAAAGCAAATTTTATGAAAGGAGTATTTTATGGCAAGATATACAGGACCAATTTACAAAAAATCAAGAAGATTAGGATTTTCAGTATTAGAAAATGGTAAAGAATTAGCAAAACGTCCTTACGCACCAGGAATTCATGGTAATGACCGTCGTCGTAAATTAAGCGAATACGGAATCCAATTACAAGAAAAACAAAAAGTTAGATTCATGTATGGTGTTAACGAAAAACAATTTAGAAAATTATTCGAAAAAGCATCTAACATTAAAGGTAATGCTGGACATAATTTCTTAAATTTATTAGAATCTCGTTTAGATAACGTAGTTTATCGTTTAGGACTTGCAACTACAAGACGTGCTGCACGTCAAATAGTTAACCATGGTCATATCAGCGTTAACGGAGTTAAAGTTGATATTCCATCTTACACAGTTAAACCTAAAGATGTAATCGCTGTTAGAGAAAATTCAATGAATCATAAAGCTATCGTTAGTGCAGTAGAAGCTACACTTAACCGTCCAGCTTTCGTTGAATTCGATTCTAAAAAATTATCAGGAAGCTTATTACGTTTACCAGATAGAAGTGAATTAAATCAAGAAATTAACGAAACTCTAATTGTTGAGTACTATAACAGATAATAAAAATCAAAACTTCGGTTTTGTTTTTTTATGCTATAATATACTTGAGGTATATATGAATAAAATATTTATATTAATAGGTATTATTATATTTGCTATATCAATAATATCAAATTTTGATTTAATTACTGATCAAATAAATAAAAACGAAGAAACACAAACTAATCAAGAAATAATAAATAAAGCTACAGAAGTATCTGAATCAATTAAGCAAAAATATCTTTCTAATGAATTATTAAGTGGATGTCATGAACTAAATGAAGATGATTATTTAATTAAAACAGATATAATTGAAGAAGAAAACTTACAAATAATTTTATATATCCAAAGTACAAACTATAATCAAGAAATAATTAAAGAAATATCTGGATCCACTACCTTTGATGAATCAGATATTACAACTAAAAATTCAAATATGTCATGTAATTAAAAGAGAAACCTATATAGGTTTCTCTTCATTTGGTATCATTTTAACAATTGAATAATTATCAAAAGACATATTATTTATTACATACTTAACATCACTTAAAGTTAAATCTTTATATTCATTATATAAATTAACACTTAATTCATCATAAACAACTAATTCAGTTTGAATATTATTATTAACATATTCAATATCATCATAACTATTAATCATTGATGCAATATTAGCTCTAGCTCTTCTAACTATTGTTTTATCATCCATAGTTAAATTATTCATTTTATCTTTAAGAATTTCAATAACATCATCAGTATATTTACTTTCAATATTAAATCCTACTATAAAATAATCTCCTATACAACTATAATTAGTAAATAAACCTGTTACTAACTCTTTATTGTATAAATCTTCTTTTAAATCACTAGTACTACCAAAATTACTTCTTAAGATAATTGATAAAGCCATTAATACTTTTTTCTTATCAAACTTCTTAAAATCACTTACCTTCATCTTATATACTAACTTGGCTTTATCAAGTTCTACTTTACATTTTATAGTTTTATTCCTATCTAAAACAGCATAAGGTTCTTTTTCAACTAATTTAACAGGATTACTATATTCTGGATATTTAATACTACTCATTTTCTTTTTAATAATACTTACAGTTTCATGAGGATTAAAATTACCTGTAACTACAATAAAACTATTCATTGGATGATAAAAACTATTATAAGCATCTAATATGTTTTGTAAATTAATCTTCTTAACATCCGCTGCATATCCAGCAATTAAATTTCTTCTACCATTATGATGAAATAAACTTCTATAAGTTTCATGATATAACTTATTATAAGGATTATCAAAAACCATACTAGTTTCTTCTATAATAATTCCTTTTTCATTATTAACTAACTCTTTAGTAAAATAAGGAATAGATACATACTCGATTAAATACTCTAAACCCTCTTTAAAATTATTATCACCATATACCTCATATGAAGTAAACTCATATGTAGTAAAAGCATTAATACTAAGCCCATACTGATTAAAATATTCAGTAGCAGTTTTACCTTCAGCAACATTAAACTTTAAATGTTCTAAGAAATGAGCAGTACCACTAGGTACTTCCATAACCTTCTTGCCTACTTTAAATTTAGTATCATTAGATCCATATTTAATACTATATGTCATATAAAAGTTATTAACTTTTTCATTAACACACATATATATATTTAATCCCTCATCAGTTACATCATGATAAACTACTTCATCAATACCTTTAATTACTATTTCTTTCATTCTGCCCCCTCATTACTCATAAAATAGACTAAATTAAGTTTAACCTTATTAGCAACTTCCACTACTTCTTCTTTAGTTACTTTTTTAACAAGTTTTACAAAATCATCTACTATTGGAGTACCAGCTATATTATGAATAAACCTATCAGATAAAACTCCTCCAATACTATCTTGAGAAATCTTAGCAGAACTAACAAGTGCAACCTTTGCTTCATTAAGTTCCTTATCAGTAAAGTCACCCATCTTCATTTCTTTAATTGCTTGCTTAGATAACTTTACACCCTTTTTATAATTAACATAATCTAATCCAGTATATAACACTAATAAATTATCAAACTTTTGATACATACTAGAAGTAGAATAACATAATGAATTTTTCTCTCTTAAAAGAAGAGCTAACTTAGAAGTTAAAGATCCACCACCTAATAAATAATTATATAAATATACTACTACATTCTTTTCATACTCAGTAAGTCCAATTACATTGTAATACATCAATAACTTAGCTTGTTCATAATTAGTTTTTTCAACTACTTCTAAAGGTTTACTTCTCTTATCTATATCATTAAATAAACTAACTTCATAATTCTTTACTGATTTTAAATTCATCTTCTTATTAATTAAATTAATAATATTATCCATCTTAAAATTACCAACAACATATATATCTAAATGAAACTCTTCAATTAATTTTTTATATGTCTTATACAAGGAAGAAGGCGTAATCAATTCTAATGACTCATAATCACCATCAAAATTAATAGCTACTGAATTATCTTTATCTAATGCTTGCGCAGCATTATAAAATGCATGTCTATTACTATTCTCATCAAGAGTATCAATCATTGCTTTAGTATCATTTTTAATAATCTTAAATGAATCAGCTTCAAACTCATCATCTTTAATATTAGGATTATATATTAATTCAAACATAAAATTAACAACATCATTAATATATCCTTTATCACAATACTTAGGATCTAAAAAATTACCAACAAAATTTATTAAATGAGTATTACCTACTCTAGTAGAAATTCCTCTAAAATTAAAATTATATAAATTTTCTTTCTCCATAACTAAATACTTATTTCTAGGATATTTATTAGAACTATATCCTAATAACCCTACTACCATATTTAAATCAAGAACACTATCTCTATCTATATTATTTCTAAAAGAAAACTCTATAATTCCATTCTTAAACTTATCAGTATTAATAGTATGTATAGTATATGACTTATAATCATACTTTTGATATTTCATACATTCACCTCTTCTATTAGTATTATCTATTTTCAAACTATTATAAGGCCTTTTTCCGTGCTATAGGTAGAAACCTCTTAACAAAACTACCACCTCTAGTTAAATAAAACCATCCTATAATAGAAAATACTACTGCTCCCAGGAAATTTACAAATAAATCTTTCATTGTATCATGAAGACCAATATCGATATATCCCCCATATTCTAAGTTCCAATCCTCACCATTAATGAGTATTGAATCAATTGGTTCAGTAATACTTATATTAGAATTCGTCTCATCAAACATCACACTAGTTACATCAGTAATTACAGTATCTTTTTGCATATCAAGTCCAAAATAAGTATCCATTCCATATTCGAAAAATTCCCAAACTATTCCAGTAGTCATTGAAAAACAAAAAGCAGTTAAAGTAACAAATATTGGTGACAATTTAATATTAAACATTTCTAAATTATTTAATAAATTAACCAAAGCAAAACCAATAGCTGCCATAATAAATCCATTAATAGTATGTAACATCGTATCCCAATATTCAAAATGTAGATAAAAAGAATTTAACTCCCCTAATATCTCAGCACTAAATATAAACAAATATATAATTACTTCTAAAGTATCAGGCAAATCAACATTAAATCTCTTCTCAACAATACTAGGAATTAAAAATAGTATTAGTGTTAAAATACATATAAATGTTCCACCATAATCAGCTTGAAAGAAATGTCTTATCCCAATTAGTATAACCAATAATCTTAAAGTAAAATATAATACTACTTTAAAAGATTTCTTCTCTTTTAACTTTTCATTTTTCTTTTTCATCATTAAACCCCACTATATTTTCTATACTGATCAACTAAATAATCATCAGTCATCCCTGAAATAAAATCTATTACTATTCGAGCATTACTATTATTAAAATATCTATCATCCATAAAATCTAAATAATCAACATATATATCATTACTTAAATCTTTATTGTCTAAAACTCTCATATATAATTCAAATAAATAAGTAAACATCTTTTTATAATTATCTAGCTGTTCCTTACTATTAGCTTTAGTATATATATACTCATAATTAAACTTCTTTAATAACTTTAATATATTAAACATCTTATCACTCATAGCTATATAATTTTTCTCAAAACTATTATCTATAACATCCATTACTAAAGAATAAATTATATCACTATTAGAAGTTCCCATATAATTAATTACTTCACTAGGTAAATCATCTCTACTAATAACTCCAAGTCTTATAGCATCTTCAATATCTTTACCTAAGTATCCAATAATATCACTAACTCTAACTACACAACCTTCTAAAGTCATCGGTATAAAACTTCTAATTACATTTTCATCTCTATAAGAAGCTTCATAATCACTTAAAAACTTATCAAAAGTTTTATCAACAGGTCTATATTCCTTAAGTTCTAATTCTCCATTATGACACATTATTCCATCCATAACTTGTAAAGTCATATTTAAACCCTTACCATTCTTCTCAATGTCTTTTAAAACTCTAACACTTTGAATATTATGATTAAAATAACCCTCACCATATTTTAAACTTAACTCAGATAAAATATGTTCACCTTCATGACCAAAAGGAGTATGACCTAAATCATGACCTAAAGCAATAGCTTCAATTAAATCTTCATTAAGTCCTAAAGCTCTACCTATAGTTCTAGCTATCTTACTAACCATTTGTACATGAATCATTCTTCTACTTAAATGATCATTATTTTTTAAACTAAACACTTGAGTTTTATCACTATAACGATTATAAGCTAAAGAATGAATAATTCTATCAATATCACGATAATAATCAGTTCTAATATCAGGTTTAATTTCTTCCATTCTAATAGCATCATCATCCCCAGAAGCATATTCCTTTAAATAAGGTTTATTATTAAAATGTTTTTTTATCTCTTCTATTCCCATAAGCATCTCCACTCTAAATATAACATATTTCAACAAAAAAAACCACAAATGTGGTTAATTTCTAAATGGTCGAGAAGACAGGATTCGAACCTGCGACCCCTTGGTCCCAAACCAAGTGCACTACCAAGCTGTGCTACTTCTCGATTAAAATGGCGCACCCAAAGGGAGTCGAACCCCTAACCTCTAGATCCGTAGTCTAGCACTCTATCCAATTGAGCTATGGGCGCCTAATGCAAATGCATTACCATTATATGCTTTTTTTAAGAAAAAATCAAGGTTTTTCTTAATATTTAAAAACCGTTATCTTCTAAAAATGCAAAATATGTAGTTTCATCAACATAACCTAAGTTACCAGAAATCATTTCTCCATCTTTAACAATGATAACCATTGGTGTTACACCAAATAAATCTCCATAAGTTTCTGCAGATGGATCAGGTGATTCAACAGACATTAACTTAGCCATTTCCTCAGCAAATTCAGTTTCATCTTCAGTAACAGCAGAAACATCTAAATAATGATGAACCATATCATATTCAGCTTGCGCAGCTTCAAGTACTGGAATAAATTCTATGCAATATCCACAAGTTGGTGCTCCAAAAAATATTACTTGAGCATCTTCACTATCAAATAAATCTAAACTTTGCTCAATTGTAACAGTATTAAAACTACTTACATCATAAACTCCTGTCTGCTCTTGTGTGTCGTCACCAGTAGAAGGTGTAGAACTTCCTCCCCCAGTTAAACTTAGTATTAAATTAAGTGCTAATAATGCAATAATAATTATTAAACACACTAATATTTTATTTAAAATATCAAAATAATTTACTTCTTTCATAAATCCTCCTAACTAATTATAACTTTATTTAAATAAATAATCAATAAAAAACTCTCTAATAGAGAGATAATTTCATAATGGTGTCCCGTATGCGACTCGAACGCATGACCCTTTGATTAAAAGTCAAATGCTCTACCAACTGAGCTAACGAGACGAAATAAATAAATAAGTGGCTGCCTCGGATGGGTTCGAACCATCGGAATGTCAGAGTCAAAGTCTGATGCCTTACCACTTGGCTACGAGGCAATAAATCTGGTGGAGAGACATGGATTTGAACCATGGAACCCGAAGGAACAGATTTACAGTCTGCCGCGTTTGGCCACTTCGCTACCTCTCCAACAAAATGGTGCCGACAGAGGGACTCGAACCCCCAACCTACTGATTACAAGTCAGTTGCGCTACCAATTACGCTATGTCGGCAAAAAAATGGTGGGCGATTACGGACTCGAACCGCAGACCCCCTGCTTGTAAGGCAGGTGCTCTAACCAACTGAGCTAATCGCCCGTCTTATGAGTTTATCTCTCACTGACAATTAAAATTATACTATATAATATTTATTATTGCAACAAAAAATGTGAAATTTTTTAAATTTTTTTAATATTTTTGTCATATCTAGTCGATTATCGCTTTTTTTTATGTTTTTTTGATAAAATAATTACCTATGAAAGAAGATTTAAGTCAAATTGAAGTTATAAATTCTAATGATAATTTATTAGTATTAGCTAGTGCTGGTTGTGGTAAAACTTCTACTATAGTTAGAAAAGTTAATAAAATAGTTGAATATATTTCTCCCTGTGATATCTTAATCATTTCTTTTACTAATGAAACCGTAAATGATATAAAAAAGAAAATAACTCATGACATTGGTATTTATACATTTCATAAATTAGCTTTAAAAATTTTAAAAGACAACAATTACTCCTACAGATTAACAAATGATTCGTTATTAAAATATATAATTAATGAATTTTTTG
>CAYJCL010000012.1:0-10724 GCA_964368665.1 uncultured Muribaculaceae bacterium | reverse complement strand
ATCTAGTTCTTCTAATAATAACTTCTTTTTGATAATCTACATATTTACTTAATATGTCTTTTAGATTAAGAGTTTTTGGCACTCCACCATCTAACATTAATAAGTTAATACCATAAGATGTTTGTAATTGAGTATGCTTATATAAATTGTTTAAAACAACATTAGCATTAGCTTCTTTCTTAAGAGTAACAACAACTCTAATACCATTCTTATGAGTTGATTCATCATGTAAATCAGCAATACCATCAATTATTTTATCTCTTACTAATTCACCAATACGCTCTTGAAAAGTACTCTTATTAACTTGGTATGGTAATTCAGTAATAATTAATCTTGTTCTATTAGCAGATTCATCTATTTCTACTTTAGACCTAATAGTTATTGATCCTTTACCAGTTTCATAAGCTTTTCTAATTCCACTATTTCCTAAAATACTAGCAGCAGTAGGAAAATCGGGACCTTTTATATAAGTCATTAATTCAGATATTTCAATATCATTATTATCTATATAAGCAATACAACCATCTATTACTTCTCCTAAATTATGAGGAGGAATATTAGTTGCCATCCCAACAGCAATACCCATAGTACCATTTACTAATATATTAGGATATCTACTAGGTAATACAACTGGTTCTTTTTTATTATTATCAAAGTTAGGTACAAAATCAACAGTATCTTTGTTAATATCTTTTAATAATTCTAACGATATTTTATCCAAACGAGCTTCTGTATAACGATATGCAGCAGCTCCATCACCATCTATTGAACCAAAGTTACCATGTCCATCAACTAACGGATAACGATAACTAAAATCTTGTGCCATTCTAACCATTGAGTCATATACAGAACTATCACCATGTGGATGATAAGACCCTAACACATTACCAACAGTAGTAGCAGACTTCCTATAAGCTTTGTCTGGAGTTAAACCATCTTCACTCATCGAATATAAAATACGACGGTGAACAGGCTTTAAACCATCTCTTAAATCAGGAAGAGCACGAGATATAATAACACTCATCGAATATTCTAAAAACGATGATTCCATTTCATTAACAATACTTTTTGTTTCTAATCTATCCATAAAACCCTCCTATATATCCAAATTCTGTGCATAAGGTGCATTAGTTTCAATAAAATTACGACGAGGTTCAACTTCCTCACCCATTAAAGTTTCAAAAACCTTATCAGCTAAAATTGCATCTTCAATAGTAACTTGTACTAAAGTACGATTTTCAATATTCATTGTAGTATCACATAATTCTTGAGCATTCATTTCTCCTAGTCCTTTGTTACGACCAATATCATACTTAGCATTTTCAGGTAAAGTTTTTAAATATTCATCTAACTCAGCATCATTTAATATGTATTTAGACGATTTACCATACTTAACAACGTATAAAGGAGGTTGGGCAACATAAACATACCCATCTTCAACAATTTGTCTAAAAAAGCGATAAAACAACGTTAGAAGTAATGTTCTAATATGAGAACCATCTACATCGGCATCTGTCATAATAACTATTTTATGATATCTTAACTTAGAAATATCAAACTCATCACCAATACCAGTACCAAAAGCAGTAATTAAACTTCTAATTTCATTATTATTTAAAGCTTTATCTAATCTAGCTTTCTCAACATTAAGAATTTTACCCCTTAAAGGAAGAATAGCCTGAGTCTTAGGATCTCTACCACCTTTAGCAGAACCACCAGCAGAATCCCCTTCGACTATGAATATTTCAGAAATAGAAGGATCTTTACTAGTACAATCAGCAAGTTTTCCCCACTGATTAGTCATTTCTAATCCACCTTTTCTTCTAGTTAATTCACGAGCTTTCTTAGCAGCTAAACGAGCTCTAGAAGCAGTCAATGCTTTATCAACAATTATTTTAGCAATATCAGGACTCTCTAATAAAAATCTTTCAAATCCACTACTAAATACGTCACTAGCTATTTTACGAACCTCAGGATTTCCTAACTTAGTTTTAGTTTGTCCTTCAAACTGAGGATCAGGATGTTTACAAGAAATAATCATCGTAATACCTTCTCTAACATCCTCACCAGCTAAAGAATCGTCATTATCTTTAACTAATTTATTAGCTTTAGCATAATTATTAATAACTCTAGTTAAAGCATTTTTAACACCATCTTCATGAGTTCCACCTTCATAAGTATTAATATTATTAGTAAAAGAATAAACTGATGAATTATAACTCTCATTATATTGAAAAGCTACTTCAACTTGAATATCATTTTCTTGTCCTTCAACGTAAATAACATTTTCATGAATACCCTTTTTAGTCTTATTCAGCATCATTACATACTCAATAATCCCACCATGATATAAAAATTCATCCTTTTTATCATCTTCACGCTCATCAATAAGAATAATTCTTAAACCTTTATTTAGAAAAGCTAATTCTCTTAAACGTGTTGCTAAAGTATCATAATTAAATATCGTAGTTTCAGTAAAAATTTCAGGATCTGGAGCAAAAGTAACCTCAGTTCCAGTTCTTTCTATATCACAACTGTCTATAACCTTTAAACTATCAACAGGTTTACCACCATTTTCAAATCTTTGATAATGAATTTTTCCTTCTCTATATACTCTAACTTCCAAATAAGTTGATAAAGCATTAACTACAGATGCACCAACACCATGTAATCCTCCAGATACCTTATAACCTTCTCCACCAAACTTACCTCCAGCATGTAATACCGTAAATATTGTTTCAACAGTCGAAACTCCACTCTTAGCATTCATCCCTGTTGGCATACCACGACCATCATCTCTAACAGTTATAGTATTACTCTTACCAATAATAACTTCTATATCATCACAATATCCAGCTAAAGATTCATCAACTGAATTATCAACTATTTCCCATACTAAATGATGAAGTCCCTTTTCCCCAGTACTACCAATATACATACCAGGTCTTTTACGAACAGCTTCTAAACCCTCTAAAACTTGAATATCACTATCCGAATAATTTGTATTACTCATACATACCCTCCTTAATTAAGCCATTTTCTACTAAAAATAACTTAGATTTTTCTATTATATTACTATCAACATTATCAATTTCAGTTGTAGTTATAAACACTTGTAATCTACTATCTATTAATTTTAAAATATTATTAATTTTTTCAACATCTAATTCACTAAATAAATCATCTAAAATTAATATAGGTAAATCAGAATTAATAGACTCAAAAATACTAATTAATGCAAACTTATAAGCTATAATTGCATTCTTTTGTTGACCTTCACTAGCATAATCCTTCATTAAATGATCATCTAAATAAAATAAAAAATCATCTTTATGAATACCTAATAAAGTACTCCTAACAATTAAATCTCTACTATAATTATCTTTATACATCGAAATCAAATCATCATAACTCTTATTATCATAATCACTTACATATTTTATCTCTAAATTTCCTTTATTCATTATTTTCTTATACAAATAATTAGTCTTTGAATTAATTAACTCTATAATCTTTTTTCTTTCATTATAAATTCTTAAACCATAACTAATTAACTGTTCATTTAAAGATTCAATATACTGATTACTCTCAACTTTAGCATTCTTTAAAAATGTATTTCTCTGTTTTAATATCTTATTATAATTATTTAAATAACTTAAATACTTATTATTTATTTGAGAAATATCAATATTTAATGCCTTTCTTCTGGTATTTGGACTATCTTTAATAATTCTTAGATCATCAGGATTAAATATAATAACACCAATAAGTGATATATACTCACTTAATTTATTAATGTTATTATTATTAATTTTAACTCTCTTACCATCATTACTAATAACAATTCTATAAGTATTTAACCTATTCTTCATAACTTCTGCTTCAACTTTAGCAAATAAAGAATTCTCCTTAATTAATACCTTATCTACAGAACTTCTAAAAGACTTAGTTAGAGCTAAAACATAAATACTTTCAACTAAATTAGTTTTACCCATCCCATTTTTACCATATATTAAATTAAATTTTTCTGAAAAATTTATATTTAATTTATCATAATTTCGATAGTTTACTAGTTTTAAATTAATTATTTGCATTTTAAAGCCCCTTAACTATAAATTAGTACTCCTATACCTAAATACATTATATCATAAAAAAAACCTCATTAAAAGGTTTTTTACACTAAATTAACTAATTCTACCACTTAAAACTGACTCTAATCTTGATGCTCTTAATATTTGATTATCTATAGTATTAAAAGATTCATCAAAAACTAATTTATTACCAGTTTTAAACTCAATACAAACTCTATTATTAATCTTATAATAATAATCAATATGTTTTAAAGATATCCACCCACAATTACTATTTTTAGGTGAAGAAGTAGGAAAAAATATTAATTTATTAGTTTCTTCCACTATAATAGGTACTTTATGAGTAATTCCTGTTAATCTAAAAGTCCCTTTCTGACGTCCCTCTAAACTACTTCCAAAATATTCACAACTATTTTCAATTATTTTTTTAGTAGTATTGTGGATAACAAAAGAGTTATCCACTTCATAAATTTTAGAATATTTATCATCAGGTATTACAGCTAAAGTATTTCTATTAATCTCATAATTGTCCATAAGTCCCCCTTTCGAAGAACCTTATACACTATTTTTATGTCGAAATTTATCAAATTCTGTCGAATAATATAAATTAATAAGTTTTTATAGGTAATATTAACTGAATTAATGACTCATCAGTTACAGATTTAATAATTAAAGGTTTAACTTCACCACTAAGTAATATCAATATATTTTCATCTTTAATAGTTTTTAAAGCATCTAACATATACTTAGCACTAAATGAAATTTCAATTTCAGCATCTTTTGATGTTTCAATAGCTAATTTTTCTTCAACTTTACCAATTTCAGATGCAAAAGAGTTAATAATCATTTGTTCATTTTTTATTTTCATCTTAATAATATTTTTATCTTTACCTAAAGTTAATAAAGCAGCTCTATCAACAGCAGAAAAATAATCATTTAAATTAATATTAACTATTATTTGAAAATCAGTAGGTATTAAATTACTAGTGTTAGGATATGCTTCACCAATTAAATTAGATTGAAACAAAATATTTTCATATTTAAATAACACTTTATTACTAAATATATGCATTTCTAAATCTACATCATCATCAGTTAATATTTTATCTAACTCCATAATATTTCTACCAGGTATTACTATATCTACTTGTTCTTCTACAGAAGCATTTAATTTAATATTCTTCTTTGCTAATCTATATGAATCTGTAGCAGTACATTCTAATACATCATCAGTTATTTTAAAATTAATTCCTTTTAATACAGGTCTAGTTTCCTGAGTACTAATAGCAAATGAAGTTTGATTAATAATAGATTTAAATATATTACTTTTAATTACAATAGGATTTTTATTATCTTCCCATTTTAAATTAGGATATTCACTAGGATCTAAAATATTTAAATCGTATTGAACAGTTTCACATTCTATTTTTATCTTATGTCCATCTACCAAATTAATATTTATAATATCACTAGGCATCTTTCTAATTAAATCAATAATTAATTTACTTTGTAATATAATAACTCCTTCATTCTCTATATTAGTAATACATTTCTTTTCTACAAAAGATCTAATAGTCAATTCACTATCACTAGCAGTAAAGAATAACCCTTCACTATTTAATTCTATTTTAATTCCATTTAATATAGGAATTATATTCTTAGACGATAAAGCCTTAGATACATTATTTAAGTTTTCTAACAATAAACTTTTTTCAATTGAAAATTTCATTACAATTACCTTCTTTCTTATTATTTATTATATATTTATTATTATTATTATAGAGTTGATATTGTTTATAACTCTTATTTTCTAGATAAATACTAGTACTTATCATGTTTATAACCTCTAACTTATCCACATCATAATACCTCTTTTATTTCTTCTAGTATATTATTTAACTGTGAATTAGTCTTTAAATCACTTTCTATTTTATCACAAGCATGAATTACTGTCGAATGATCTCTATTCCCAAACTCTAATCCTATTTTAGGAAAAGATTCATCAGTTAATACTCTACTCAAATACATAGCTATCTGCCTCGGATAAGCTATATTATTACTTCTTTTCCTACTTTTCATCATTTCTACAGTTATTTTATAATGATCAGCAACAGCTTTCTGTATATTAGATATATGATTATTATTATAAAAATTTTTTGGTAAATAATCTTTAGTGTAATCAATAGCAATATCTAATGTAATTAAACTAGGTACATTAATAGCCACCATAGCATTTAATCTATTTATTATACCTTCTAACTTTCTGACATCACCATCACAATTATTAGCTATATATTCAATTGCTTCATCAGTCATTCTATCACCAAAGGTATAATTCTTTAACTTTTCCTTAATAATTAAACATTTTAATTCAAAATCTGGAGGAAATATATCAACAGGTAATCCCCAAGTAAACCTACTCCTTAACCGATCTTGTAATAATTTTAAGTCATCAGGGGATCTATCAGAACTAATTATTATTTGTTTATTAGCTCTATGTAATTCATTAAAAGTATGGAAAAATTCTTCCTGAGTCTTCTCAGCTCCAACTAAATACTGAATATCATCAATTATTAATACGTCAATATCTCTATATTTTTTCTTAAAATTGTTAATATAATCAAAACTATTCTCATACTGCTTTAAATTAGCCAAACCAGTATAATCATTTCTAAATTCATCACTTGATGTGTATAAAACTCTAAGTCTAGATTTTTCTTCTATATAATTACCAATAGCATGCATTAAATGGGTTTTTCCTAGTCCACTTTTACCATATATAAATAAAGGATTATATATTTTACCAGGATCACTAGCTACTGCCATAGCACTCATCTTAGCAAATCTATTAGTATTACCTATAATATAATTATCAAAAGTATAATTTTTTAATAAATTACTTTCAAATACTATATTAGGAATAATTATTTCTTCCTCATTCAATTTAGGATCTAAAAGATTTAAACTGTTAATTTCATCTTCTAAAATAACTTCTAAATCTAACATATCATTAGTAACTTTATATAAACAATCAACAATTAAATCATAATAATTATTTAAAATATGATTTTTATATATCTCACTAGGTACAGATAATATGATTTTTTCTTCATTTAAGTTAACTAATTTAGCATTATTAAACCAGGTGTTGAATGAAACATCATTCAAACTATCCTTTATAAGCTCTAAAAACTGCTTATAAATAAGTTCATTGTCCATTCAATCACCTCCCATATAACTTCTCGTAAAAATATTTTAACTTAACTAAATATAAAATAAAAGAAAAAATTTTATATCAACAGTTTATCAACATAATTATCCACAAAACTTTCTATATAATATAAGATAAAAATCAACTTATCAACAAATTTTTAATATTTTGTTAATCACATGTTAATTAAATTATCCACATATCCACAGTTTCTTGTTGATAACCTACAAAAACCAAGAAAATAAAAGAAAAAAATAAAAATTGTGATTGTTGACAAGTAATTGAAAAGTAATTAAACACTTTAATGTAAAATAAAAAAATTTCTATTTAAATTTTAATAAATATAAGGTATAATACATATATAAATAAAAAGGAGTTAATTATGAATAACAATTTAAATGAACAAAATGGAGGATTAAATCAAAACCCAGAAAATCAAAATATAGATTTTAATCCAATCCCTGAACCAGTACAACAACCAGTACAACAACCTGTTGTAAGTCCGGTAGCAGAACCTGCCACTCCACAAGTAGAAATTCAACCTACTACGAATCCAGTAGCAGAACAAAATACACCACAAGTAGAAATGCAATCAACTAATCCTACAGTAGAACAACCTGCACAACCTATGCCCCAAGAAGAAATCAAAATGGAAAGTGTTAATAAACCATTAAACATTCCATTAATTATTCTTCTAGGAGTAATAGTAATAGTAGTAGGGATTTTTCTAGGAAAATTATTATATGATAATACAGCTGGAAAAGACGCAACTTCAGCAAATGATACTGAAGTAGTAGAACCTACACCAAATAATGAGGAACAAGATCAAGGAAATCAAGATGATCCAACTCCAGTTGACCCAACACCTAATCCTACAATAGAATTTTTAAATTATGTTGGATTAAAGAGTCATACGGATTTAATGTTATTAATGACACAAATAATTACATATAATACAACAGCATCAAACATAATAACTTTTGAATATAATGATAAACAATACTCAACTATACAAGATATTGCATTATTAAATACTGAATTATTATCACTAGATGTTACAAAAAGTTTTGAAATATCAATGATACAAGATTCAACTGAAATAGTTACAAGTATTACTATTA
This sequence comes from uncultured Muribaculaceae bacterium, assembly GCA_964368665.1. Lineage (GTDB taxonomy): Bacteria > Bacillota_I > Bacilli_A > RF39 > UBA660 > CAYJCL01. The sequence continues at coordinate 2,301 of CAYJCL010000012.1, read as the reverse complement.
TGGAATACGTAGAGTAATATATTATAATTAAATAAAATAAAATCTTACTCTCGCAGTAAGTTTTATTATATTAACTACTAGAAAAAACCTTGACATTTAAAGCAATATAATAATATAATAAGAAGACTTATTTAAGGAGGTGCAAACTATGAAAAGAACATATCAACCAAATAATCGTAAAAAAGCTAAGAAACACGGATTTTTTGCTCGTAAAGAAACTAACATAATTAAATCAAGAAGATCAAAAGGACGTAAGCAATTAACAAAATAAAACCGCTATTTTTTAAGTGGTTTATTTTTTTAAAGGGGTATATTTGTGAAAAAACAAGAAATTATTAAGAAAAGTACGGAATTTACTAAAATTATAAAACAAGGAAAATATAATAAAAATGACTACTTTATAATATATAGATTTCCAAAAGAAGAACAAATACCTCTATTTGGAATAACTATAAGTAAAAAGTCTGGAAATGCTGTAATAAGAAATAAATTAAAAAGACAAACGAAAAATATAATTGATGAATTAAAAGATCAATTTCTAGATAATTATGACTATATAATAATGATAAGAATAAAATCAGTTGATAAAGATTATCAATTATTAAAACAAAAATTATCTTCATTAATAAACTTTAAGGAGAAAAAATGAAAAAACTAATATTACTCTTATCAATATTATTTTTAACTACAGGATGTACTGAATATGTTAAAGATGATGGTAAAAATGTAACTAATGAAATCACAGGACAAACACTTACATCAAATATTCTTTGTCAACCAACAGATCAAGACACATTAAAATTATATGAAAAATATGATGTTGAAATATTAAACAAAGTACCATCTTGTGAAGAATTTAAAATAACAAGTAATGGATATGAAGGATTATGGGATACAATATTTGTTAAACCATTAGCATTCTTAATATTACAACTAGGATATTTAGTAAATAATATGGGTATTTCAGTAATACTAATAGGTATTCTAATAAGATTAGCAATGTTACCAATTAGTAGAAAATCATTAATGCAATCAGATAATATTAAAAAGGCTCAACCAGAAATTAAAGCAATTGAAAAAAAATATAAAGAAAAAACTGATCGTGAATCAATGATGATGAAATCACAAGAAACAATGATGGTTTATAAAAAATATCAAATAAACCCAATCTCAGGTTGTTTACTTGCATTTATTCAATTACCAATATTCTTCGCATTCTTAGAAGCAATTAACAGAGTACCAGCAATTTTTGAAGGAGAATTCTTCTTTGGATTAAAACTTGGAACTACTCCTTGGGTAGGAATAAGTGATGGAAACTATGTTTATATAGCATTAATTATCTTAATTATAGCAAGTACTTACTTATCATTTAAAAATACAATGAGTACTCAAACTTCAGATGAATTACAAACACAAATGAATTTCATGATGAAAATTATGTTAGTTACTATCTCACTTGCATCATTCAGTCTTCCAACAGCAATCGCATTATATTGGATAGCAACAAACTTATTTGCAGTAGCTCAAAATAAAATAATAAATAAATATATGAAAAAGAAGGTGTAGTATGAAAATCGAAACATTTACTGGAAAAAATAAAGAAACATTACTAAGTGAAACATTAGAAAATTTAAAACTTAATGAAACTGATGTAATGTATCAAATTGAAGAAGAAAAAGGCGGACTATTTAAATCTAAAACTTATTCATTAAAATTAGTAACACTAGATAACATAAAAAAATATTTAATTGATTATCTAACTGAATTAACAAAAAATATGAATTTAGATGTTAAATTTGAATCTAAAATTAGAGAAGAACAAATAACTATTAAGATGTATTCAGATAATAATTCAATTTTAATTGGAAAAGATGGAAGAACACTTTCATCAATACAAATGATATTAAGACAATTAGTATTTAATGAAATAAATAGATATCCTTATATTATTTTAGATGTAGAAAACTATAAAGAAAAACAACTTAAAAATTTAGAATATACAGCTAAAAAAATAGCTAAAGAAGTTCAATCTACTAAAATAGATGCTAAATTAGAAAATATGAATTCTTTTCAAAGAAGAACTATTCATAATGCCTTAACTAATTTTAAAAATATTCAAACAGTAAGTGAAGGCGAAGATCCAAATCGTCATATAATTATTAAATATAAAGATTAAACCTAGTAATAGGTTTTTTTAATTGTCTAATAAATGATTTAAATACATTTCAGGATTATTTAAATAATTTTTAGTTAAATTAAAATGTTCTGTATCTTCATATTTTACTAAATTAAATCCTTTAT
>CAYJCL010000011.1:1587-11229 GCA_964368665.1 uncultured Muribaculaceae bacterium | reverse complement strand
ATTTGATGTTTATGAATTTTATGAATTTTCTTATAATCTAATATCAATATTATAGTTGGTATTAGTAATAATATTATTCCTACTATTAATGCTTCATAATTACTAGTTTGTGCTAGTATTGTTTTCTCGATATCTTTGTTTTCGTTATCAATTATTTTTTCAATTATTATTTCTTCATTATTTAATGGTATTTTAATACTTGCTTTGTTAGTTACTGGTACTTCGTATCCATCAATGACACCTTCACTAGAAGTGTTAAAATATATATTTAAATATGCTTTTGATGTTAGTGATTGATTATTCATAATATATTCATTTTTTGCTTCTTGGAAGTTGATATTAATTAATTCTTTGATTTTATATCCATTAGTATTTGATTCTTTTATTGTTTTTGTTTCTAGTATTTCTTGATTTTTATATATAGCTTCTTCGTTATCTATGATTAGTATTTCTTTAATAATTTCATATTCATAACTTATATCATATTTATTAGTAGCTATAAAATTATAATCGTAGATGATTTGTAAGTTATTTATATTAGATGCTTGGTAATTTGTTTTGTCTTCTATTACTGAATTGTTGAAATTATATACTTTGTAGTTCAAATCAGCACTATTTATATAATTTAATACATTTTCTTTTATTTCTGCAGTTAATGATAAACTGTAAATGATAAGTAATCCTGCTATAAACATTACAATAATGCTAATTAGGATTTTTATTGATTGTAATGTTTTGTTCAGGGACATAACTACACCTCTTTATATTTTAAAATCATCTTCTAATGAAAATTCTACATTTTCATTAATCCACTCTTTACGTGGTTCTACTTGGTCACCCATAAGGACACTAACTCTTTTTTCAGCTAATGCTGCATCTTCAATATTAACTTTTATTAATGTTCTTTTTTCAGGATCCATTGTTGTTTCCTCTAGTTGATCAGGATCCATTTCCCCTAGTCCTTTAAATCTTTTTACTTCATACCCTTTTTTATTTGCAATATATTCTTTTAATTCTTCATTTGTCCAATAATATGTTCTTTGTTTCTTTTCTTCTACTATATATAGCGGAGGAAGAGCTACAAACAATTTTCCTGATTCAATCAGTGGACGCATGTATTTATAGAAGAATGTTAATAGTAATACTTGAATGTGTGCTCCATCATCATCAGCATCGGTAAGGATGATTACTTTATTAAAGTTTGATTCTGTTGCATCAAAGTCTTGACCTACTCCTGCTCCGATTGTATGAATAATAGTATTTATTTCTTCATTTTTATATACATCTGCTTGATTTGATTTATAACAATTTACTACTTTACCTCTTAGTGGTAGTATTGCTTGAAATTTAGAATTTCTAGCTTGTTTTGCACTTCCTAATGCTGAATCTCCTTCTACTAGGAATAATTCATTTATTTTAGGATTTTTACTTTGAGCTGGAACAAATTTACCTGTTAAATTTTTTTCTAAGGCTTTTTTATTTTTTCCATTTCTTGCTTCTTCTCTTGCTTTTCTTGCTGCATCTCTAGCCATTTTGCTTTTTATTGCTTTATCTACAATAGTTAATGCTATTTCTTTATTTTCTTCTAGGTAGAATTTTAAGTTTTCGTAAACTATATTTTCTACTACTCCTTTGGCTTCTGGTGTACCTAGTTTACCTTTTGTTTGTCCTTCAAATTGAAGAATATTTTCTGGTATTTTAACATTTATAATTGCTGTAATACCTTCTCTAATATCTGATCCATCAAAATTACCATCTTTAGTTTTTATTAAATTATTATTTTTGGCATACTCATTAAATGCTTTTGTTATACCTGTTTTAAATCCTACTTCGTGTGAACCTCCATCACTTGTTTTAACGTTATTAACAAATGACATTATATTTTCATTGTAAGATTCTGTATATTGCATAGCTATTTCTACATCAATAGTACTTCTTCCACCTTGGAAGTTAATCACTTTATGTAGTACTTTTTTATCTTCATTAATATATTCTACAAATGATACAAGTCCATTTTCATAATGGAATTTTGAAGATTTTTTATCTTCTTCATCTATTACTTCGACTGTTAAGTTACTTAGTAAGAATGCACTTTCTTGCATTCTTTCACAAATTGTTGTATATGAGAAATTAATGTTTCCAAATATTTCATGATCTGGGTAGAAGGTTACTTTAGTACCGGTTTTATTACTTGTACCAATCATTTTAAGATCACTATCAATTTTACCGCCATCTTTGAATGAAATTTGAGCCAGTTTTCCTTCTCTTTGAATTGTAACTTCCATTTTAGTAGAAAGAGCATTAACTACTGATGCACCTACTCCATGAAGACCTCCAGATACTTTATATCCTGATTCTTGGAATTTACCTCCTGCATGTAAAATTGTATATATAACTTCTGGAGTGCTTTTTCCACTTGCGTGTTTTCCGATTGGAACTCCACGACCGTTATCTTCAACAGTAATACTTCCGTCTTTATTGATACTTACTTTTATTTGATTACCAAAACCATTAATAACTTCATCAATTGCGTTATCTACTATTTCCCATACAAGATGATGTAGTCCTCTTTTATCTGTTGAACCAATATACATCCCCGGTCTTTTTCTAACGGCATCTAAGCCTTCTAATATTTTAATTGAACTTTCATCATACTTTGTTGTCATTTTATCACCATTAAAATTATATCATAAAAAAATAAATACCACAAAAAAAATCTGAAATTTTCAGATTTATTTGAATGCGTTATTTACTAAATCATCTAAATTTGCTGCAGCAGCAACAGGTTCAACTGATTTTGGAGATGGAATATCTCTTACTTTTGGTAACTCTACTACTTTTGGTTCTTGTGGTTCTAAGTCATTAAAGTTAACTTTTGGCATCGGATTTGTTGGAGCTTCTTCTGTTGGTTTTGGAGCATCAACAAATACTGATGAAAATTGATGATTTTTAGAGATATTATTATCTTCGTTAGATATTTTTTCAATTGTATTCATTCTTTCATCAATTAATTTATTTAATTCATTAATATTATCTTCTTTTGGTTCAATATCATTTTCAAATGAAATTGGTTGATCAAAAATTGATGTTTGTTCTAGTTTCACTTCTTGAGGAGTTTCATTTGATGTATGAAATTTAATCTCTGGAGATGTAATTGGTTCTAGAACTGGTTTTTGATCTTCAAACACTGATTTTGGTTCTTCTACTGGTTGTTCTTGAACTGGATTTATTTCTTGTACTGGTTCTACATTTATTCTAAAATCTTGAACTGGTTCAACCGGTAGAACTGGTTCAACTACTGGTGTAGCAACCTCGTTATAATCATTATTTATTCTAAAGTCGTTAGTAACTGGTGGTATTTCTGTAACAGGTTGCACAGGTGATGCAACTGGATTAAATGTTACTGGTTCTACTGGTGTAGACATACCCATGTCAAAACCAGTTGGTTGTGTAGTTGGAACATCCATTTGGTACATTGGTGTTTCACTATTGAAAGCCACTTCTGTATTAGGTATTTCACTATTAATATTTGTTTCTATATTTGATGGTTGATTATCAATACCAGGATTTATTTCTGCTACTGGTTGATTATTTTCCATTGCTTTTTTATTTTTCTTAGCGTCTTTTAGTGCTAAAATTAAAAAAACAAAAAATAACACTAATAATACACCGATTATAATTATTAAATATATTCCGAAATCTGGATTTTCATACAGTTTTTGTAAGTCCATAATTACACCGCCTCTATTCTTAATTATTAGTATAACAAAAAAGACTTACTTGTGCAAGTCTTTTTTTGTTAGTTAAATGTATGATTTTTGTATTTTTTTATAAAAAAGAAACTAGTCTTTTAGTTTCTTTAATCTATTTTTTACATATGTATAACCTTCATTATGTTTTTTTTCAAATTCATTTTTCTCTTTATAAATATTGTTTATATTTGACCATTCACTATATTTTTGTTTTAGCAATTCTTCTAATTTATATAATCCGTAATACGATATAACTCCAAATACAACCATAGCTAAAGTTTGTATTACCACTCTATTTATTACATCATTTTCACTTATGGCATTTACAGTAATTGGTGTGTCATCAATAATATGCGTATCGTTTAATATTACTTCTATATCTGGTTCTAAGTTTTGTGGTAAGATATCCGTAGTTTCTATTCTTCTTTCTTCTGGTAATTCAACTAGATTATTAGCGATTACTTTTAAATTTTTTGTAATTGTTGCATTAATTAACTCTTCTCTTTCAGATTCTTCATTCGGTACATTTACCTCATATACTATTTTTTCTCTTTGATATTGATTGTTTACTTCTTCCCAGGCACTATACATAATTATTAGATTTTTTTCTTCTACCGGTTCTAAAGTATCGGGATCTTTTAATTGATTATCATGCATGATATATTTATCTACTTGCATTTCGCTTTCTGTTTTTATTCCGTCTTGATAAGTAGATGAAACACTCCCAATACTTGTTAGTTGTTCTACTTCTCTTGTAAAACTTGTAGTTGATGTTGGAGATACTGCTAGTCCGACATTTAAACCTATAAACGCTGCCACTGATGCAATCCATATTTTATAACATAGTTTTTCTTTGATGAATGCTCTTTTACGATCGCTTTCGATTAATTTATCTAGTTTTACTTGATCACTAAGTTTTTCTTGATTAATTTCGTCCATTATTTTTTCTCCTTTTTTAATTTTTTTGGTTCATAATAATCTTTAAATAGTTCAAGATATAATCCTTGATAACATTCGTAATCAAATACATCAGGATCATTCATTATTTTTTTGTTTATTGGTTTAAATATTTGTTTTAATATTTCACTTATAAGCATGAATATTAATGTGGAAGAACTAATTGATAACATTACGATTAATGTTTTATCAAATATATTATGTTTATCAATTGTTTCCATTGTGGCATTATCTAGTTTTATTTCTGTTATGTTAAACTCTATATTAGGATTCATATCTAATGGTTTCTCGTATGAAGTGATTGTTGTACTTGATAGATGTTTGTCATTTAACAAGTCTTTGATAGTATCTATATCATCATTGATTGTAGCATTTATTAGTTTATTAAAGTCTAAGTTACTTATTTCATAAGTTGTTTTTGTTCTTGTATAAGTGTTTCCATCATTTTTGTACTCTGTATAGTATGTTATTGTACTTGGTTCTACTTCTTTAACTGATTCATTTTCATGTTCTTCTTTTGTTAGATGTGTTTTATAATACTCTTGATAGTTAGATGAGTTAACATTCTCACTAATTTGAAATTTTATATTAGTATTATCAATTTCTTGTTGAGTTACTTGACCATCTATATACGTAGTTGTAATTTCTTCTATTTGTGAAAAAGCTAATGATTTAGTATTTAAATTAGCGTCAGTATTAGAAAAACCTAGTAGATAAATTTGTGATGTTATTAAAAGAGCAAGACTTGATATTAATATTCTTGTTTGATATTTATCTTTTATATTTAATTTTTTACGACATTTAGGTATTAATTGATTTATTATATCTTCTAGTTCTTTTTTTACTTTATTTTTGCTATCATTATTATTTAATTTTGCATCTACTGATACATAAGTATCGTGGATACATTGTCCGAAGATTAAAACATCTTTGGATTTTAGTTTATTATACACCATATAGCCCTCTTGATTTTAATTATACTATTATAATTGATTATTTCAATAAATTTTTAATTACTTCTACTCTTGTTTTTTCTTCTGCTAGTTTTTCTTTTTCTGAGTTAACTATATTAGTAGGAGCTTTTGATACATAATTTTCATTTGATAGAAGTTTATCTCTTCTAGTTATTGATTGTTCTAGACTTTCTAGTTCAGATTGTAGTAATGCTTTTGACTCTGCTTCATTAGCACTATTATCATAGTGAATATTTATTTTAATGTCATTAATACTTACTGTGATAGAGTTTAAGTCACTTGATGATTTTATTTTATCTGTAATTTTTACCATTTTATTAAATAACTCATTATTGTAATTAGTAGTTATTTCAAAATCTTGTCCGATATTATTTTCGGCTTTTTTATTTCTAAATTGTGTTATTAGACTTAGCATTGTATCAATATTTGATTCTTCTTTATAAATATAGTTCTTATTATATTTAGGATAGTTTGTAACCATTATTGATTCTTGATGATTAGGTAATAATTGATATATTTCTTCTGTAACAAATGGCATGAATGGATGCATCATTTTTAGGATACTTTCTAGTACATGAAGTAATACTGCTTTAGTAGTATCAGTACTCGAGAATTTACTCATTTCGATATATGAATCACAGTAGTTATTCCATATAAATGAATATAGTTCCGATCCAGCAATATTGAAGTCATATTTATCCATATGTTTTGTTACTGATTTAATTGTTTTATTTAATTTTGTTAAAATCCATTTATCAGCATCATTTAATTCAGTCATTTGATATTCTTTATCTTCAATATTAAGTAATACAAATCTTGAAGCATTCCATAGTTTATTAATAAAATTCCATGTACTAGCTACTTTATCTGTATCAAATCTTAAATCTGTACCTGATGCAACTGATGTTGTTAAGTAGTATCTTAATGAATCTGTTCCGTATTCTTCAATTATATCCATTGGATCAATACCATTTCCTAGACTTTTTGACATTTTAGTTCCGTCTTTAGCTCTGATTAGTCCATGGATTAAGCAATCTTTGAATGGTCTTTGACCACTAATATGTTTAGCTTGGAAAGCCATTCTAGCTACCCAGAAGAAGATAATGTCATAAGCTGTTACTAATACATCTGTTGGGAAGTATCTTTGATAGTCTTCTGTATTATTTGGCCATCCTAGAGTTGACATTGGCCATAATGCTGATGAGAACCATGTATCTAATACATCATTATCTTGAATCCAGTCTTCTCCTGGTGATTCTGCTTGGATTAGTACTTCTTCGTCTTTATACCATGCTGGTATTCTATGACCCCACCATAGTTGTCTTGAAATACACCAGTCATAAGATATTTCCATCCAGTGATTTAAGGTTTTTTCAAATCTTGGAGGAATAAAGTTTATTTTAGTGTCTTTATTACTTTGCATTTTTAATACATCATTAGCTAAATCACCCATTTTAACGAACCATTGTTTAGATAAATATGGTTCTACTACGCAACCTGTTCTTTCTGAATGACCTACGCTATGAGTCATGTTTTTAACACTAATTAATAATTCTTGAGTTTCTAAATCTATTAATAGTTGTTTACGACATTCTTCTCTAGTTAGTCCATTATATGGACCAGCTAATTCGTTCATAGTTGCGTCTTCATTCATTACAACTACTCTCTCTAAGTTATGTCTGTTTCCTACTTCAAAGTCATTTGGATCATGAGCTGGAGTTATTTTAACTACTCCGGTACCAAATTCAGGATCCGCGTGTTCATCAGCAATAATAGGTATTAATTTATTAATGATTGGTAATACTACATTTTTACCTATTAAATGTTTATATCTTACATCTTCAGGATTTACAGCTACTGCTGTATCTCCAAATAATGTTTCTGGTCTTGTAGTTGCTACTGTTAAGAACTCATCAGAATTTTCTATTTTATATTTTAAGTTATAGAAAGCTCCATTTACTTCTTTATAAATAACTTCTTCATTAGATAGTGCTGTTTTTGCTACTGGGTCCCAGTTAATGATTCTTTCTCCACGATAAATTAAACCTTCGTTATAATAATTAATGAAAGTTTCATTAACTGCCTTATTTAGTCCTTCATCAAGTGTGAATCTTTCTTTTGTATAATCTACGCTAAGACCTAGTTTAGACCATTGAGTTCTAATATTTTCACTATACTCATTAGTCCAGTTCCAACATTCTTTTAGGAATCCTTCTCTACCTAGTTCGTATTTATTTATTCCTTGAACACTCAATTTAGCTACTACTTTGGCTTCTGTTGCAATAGCAGCATGGTCCATACCTGGTAACCATAATGTATCAAATCCTTGCATTCTTTTATATCTAGTTATTGTATCTTGGATAGATCCATTAAGAGCATGTCCTAAATGTAGTTTTCCTGTTACATTAGGTGGTGGCATTACGATACAGAAGGCTTCTTTTGATAAGTCTCCTGAATTAAAATATTTTTTTTCTTTCCAATTAGCATATTTATTTTCTTCTACTAATTTATGATTATATTTAGTTTCCATTTAAATTCTCCTTTAATATTTCTTTTACTTCATCAAATTGATGATTTAATTTTTTAAATATTTTATTATATTCTATTATAAATAGTGGCATTAATTCTTGATAGTTAACGTCATAGATGAATGCCAGTAGGACGACGAGTCCATCATTAGGGTTTTTAATATTTGATTTATTGATAGTTTGTTTATTTTTTATTTGTTCAATGACACTTTTTGATACTTTATCGTTTGTTTGTTTATTAAAATATGTTCTTTCAAACCATCTTAGAATATCTAATTTATCTAAATCTCTGATTAATTTTGCATGTTTTAATGATTCTTGATTAGTTGTTGGTTCTATATTATATTTATTGTGATTTTTGATAGCAAAACTTATTACTTGATAATTTTCTTCTTTTTGATAAAAATCTTTTATTTTATTGTCTTCGAATAATAATTTAACACTATAATCAGCATGATCTAGATTGGCATCATTGAATGAATCATGAAATTTTAATTGATCAAATCTTCCATAGTCATGTAGAAGTCCAATAACTGTTGCTATTTCTTGATCTAAATCACTAAATTTTAATTGTTTACTGATTGTTTTTGCTAAGTTATAGACATTTAATGAATGATGATATTTTTGATTAATTCTTTCATCTTCCATGTCATAATTATTAATAAATTCATCAAATTTTTCTAACATAAATCCTCCCAATAAAAAAAATGCTACCTAAAGGACGAGTTGACCCGTGGTACCACCTTACTTTTTTCTTAATAGATTATAACGTATCTAAACGTTTAGACTCTATCTGCAACATTCAAGTACTAATAATGTTAGTTTCCACCAATCACTAACTCTCTATGAATATTAAATACTTTACTCCTCAGAGGTCTTTGTCTAATGAAATTATTTTATCAAATAAAGTGGTTATTTTCAAGTGTTTATTTATTAAAAAAATGTTTGCGTTAATAATATTAATAGTGTATAATTAAAGAAGAATAAAAGATAGGGTGATATGGATGTTACGTGAATACGATTTTGAGAATACTCCAGTAGTTGATTTAGTTAATCATATTATATTAGATTCAATTAAGCAAAAAGCTTCTGATATTCATTTTGATCCTACCCCTACTATACTTAAAGTTAGAATAAGAATAGATGGTGAATTAGTTGACTTTGTTGACGTTCCTGAATCTGTTAAGAAAAATTTATCTACAAGAATTAAAATTATTGCTGGGATGAATATTACTGAATCTCGTTTACCACAAGATGGTGCAGTTAAAAGTAGTGTTGATGATGTTACATTTGACTTACGTGTTAGTACTCTTCCTATTGTTAATGGTGAAAAAGTTGTTATTCGTATCTTAGATTATACTATGAGTTTGCAAGGTTTGGAGACTTTAGGTTTTTCTCAAAAGAATTTAGGTAAAGTTAAGAAGATGATTT
>CAYJCL010000011.1:0-1577 GCA_964368665.1 uncultured Muribaculaceae bacterium | reverse complement strand
AAATCTACAACTGTTTATTCTGTATTGCAAAGACTTAATGTTCCTGAGAAAAATATAATTACAGTTGAGGATCCAGTAGAAATGAAATTACCTGGATTAAACCAAGTTCAAGTACTTAGTGATATTGGAATGACTTTTGCAACTGCATTAAGAAGTATCTTACGTCAAGATCCTGATGTTATAATGATTGGGGAAATACGTGATAATGAGACTGCTAGAATTGCTGTTAGAGCTTCTATTACTGGACATTTAGTTCTTAGTACATTACATACTAATAATTCATTAAATACTATTGAAAGACTTTTAGATATGGATGTTGAACGTTATTTACTTGGTAGTGCACTTAGTGGAATAGTTTCTCAAAGACTTGCTAAAAAGTTATGTCCTAAATGTCGTCAAAAAGTTGCTACTACTGATTATGAAAAAGCGGTTATTAAAGCTGCGCTTGGAGTTGATATTCCTGAATTATATAAACCTGTTGGTTGTAGTGAATGTATTAAAGGATATAGAGGAAGAATTGCTATTCATGAAGTTTTAATACTTAATCAAGATATTAGAGATGCAATAGTAAATAACGTTAATAAAGCAGAACTAAGACATGCTGTATATAAATTAGGAGATACTACTACTCTATTACAAGATGGATTAGAGAAAGTTATTGAAGGTGCAACATCTTATGAAGAGATATTAAGACTTATTGATGTTGAGAGTGATTTTGGTGCTGATGATAGTGAACTTAAAAATGTTATTTTAGGTAAGAAATTGATTAAATCAAATCCTTTACCAAATACTACTCCTGTACAAGCTGGACCAATATTAGTAAATGAAGAAAATAAAAAAGGCTACGAATCGTTGTAGTCTTTTTTTAATCGTTATAATTTTTAAAGTTTTTAAGTTTGTTTAAATATTCTTCTTCTTTTTGATATTTATTATTTAGTTTTGGTAATTCTATAGTCATATGTTCAGTGTCTACCTTTTTGATAGCTAGTCCATCATTATAATTTTCTTCTTCGTAACTTAGATTTATTTTACCAGTATTTTGTAGTAATTCTTCGTAGCTAATAATAGCTTTTTCTTCTTGTTCTGCTTCGTAATCACTTAAATTTATAGTTTTTGGTTTATTATTTGCTACTAAGTCATCTTTTACTTTACTAAGATCTATCTCTTCTTCTTTTAAGATACTTTCATCTCTTTGGACATATATTAAAACTACTATAAGTATTATTAGTATAATTATTGCTACTAATAATGTTACATCAGTAAGTGTTAACGAATCGATAAATCCTTTGATACTATTTATTAAATTTCCCATACTAATCTCCATATATTCATTTTATCATATTTTTTTGTTTCTAGTAAAAAAATAATTGATTTTTGATCAATTATTTTAGTACATAAGGATCATCGATTGTTCCTGATCCAGTACTTGTTATATTTTTGTTTATTGTTATAACTGGTCTTAAGTTAGCATTTAATGTTGCATTGATAGTTGTTAATTTACCTGTATCAGGGTCTAGTGCCATTAAGTAATTAACATTATTATTATAATAAGATAATGTATTTGTTAAAATATAATT
>CAYJCL010000010.1:0-11733 GCA_964368665.1 uncultured Muribaculaceae bacterium | reverse complement strand
GAGTTATCATTACCAATTGTTAGTCTTTGAGTATAGTTATTAGTATCGTTGTTATTTATAATAATTTGTTGTTTTTGGTCATCTAATTCTTCATATAATACCAAATATCCTTTATTATTTATATTGTCTCCATTTATTACATTGTTATTGATTTCTATATTATAATTATTAATTAATGTGTTTTTAATATTAATAAAGTTCGATTTATAATTGTTATTTATTTCATCATAATTATTGTTAATTACATTGTTGTTGATTATTATATTATTATTTAATATTGAACTGTCATAATTAATTATACTATTTATCATATTTGATATTGTTATTGTATTATTATCCACTTTAGTTTTTGAATTATTTATTATATAATTAGTAATCCCATTTATAGTTACTTGGTTATTTGATAGTTCATTTATTCCATCGAATAACTTGTTTGTTTTGATATCAGTATTTATTATATTATTTAAAATTTTATCACTATTTTTGAATACATTAATTAATGATGTCACATTTTTTGACTTTATTGTTATTTTATTATTTTCAAATTGAATTAAACCATCAAATATTGTTTTTTCATTAACTGCTAGTTCATCAAATTCATAATGTATATTACTATTCATAACTTTTATATTCTTTGAATTTACGGACTCAATTAATGGTTTGTTTGAATTTATAGCTATATTTGAATTATTTATTTCTATATTTTCACTATCTTTGATTATATATTGAAAATTATCTAATTTATCACTTTCACTTATGAATGTAATCCCTAGGTTTTCATTATTTATTTTTAAACCATTAATTTGGATGTTATTTGAATTAATTATTTCAATTTTGCTATCTTTAGTTGTTATCGTTGCATTTTGAGCGTTAATAATTTTATTGTTACTATTATCGATATATATTGTATCTGTTATTAAATATGTTCCTTGATCTATCGTTATAGTTTGGCTGCTGTAATTTAACAATGTAGTTATAGCTTCCGTATCATCGCTAACACCATCACCTATTGCACCAAATTGTTTTGAAGTTGGTTCATTATTTTTATCTGAATATATTGCAAACAAACCATTATCAAGAGCTATAACTGTTATGCCATCTACTTTTTGACTAGTTGTTTTTACTATTTCGTAAATTGCTCCACCTTCTTTAATGTGGAATGAATTTGTTGTTACTGTTAGTCCTTCTTTAATATTTTCTGCTTTAATTAATTCATTTATATTTGTGTAATTTGTTTCAACTGGCTTTGTTGGATTAGTATCTGAATCGTTAGCATTGTTTTGATTATCGTTGTTATCTTGATTATCATCATTGTTGTTATTATTTTGATTGTTATTTTCTTCATCATTGTTATCGTTTTGATCATCACTATCAGCATCGTTATTGTTATTGTTTTGATCATTATTATCATCGTTGTTATTATCATTATGATCATTATCATCTTCGTTATTGATGTCGTTTTTATCATCAGTAATTTTATCTTTTTCTGTAGTTTCAGTTTCTTTATTATTACTGAAGTGATTATATAATATAATACTTGTTCCAATTAGCAAGATTGTCAAAATTATTAATATTGTTATTTTTTTATTCTTCATTTTAACTCCTTTATCTAATTATTAATTTTACTGATATTGTATTTTCTATAACATTGGTATTCGAGTTAGTTGATGATTGCCATAGTCTAAACTCGTTTTCCACCTTTGATTTTGATGGTATTGTTTCGCTACTAATTTTATACATTTTGTATCCTATATCTTCTCTATCTACTAAATCCAGATTGCTAATCTTAGAAATTTCATTATTGTGAGCTATATTTATTTTGTTTGTTTCTATATTTGTGATTCTATTTAATTCTATTAAAATGTCATAGTTCACCATTTCGTCACATGTGTTTTCTATTGAATATTTTATAGGATAAGAATCTATACCTTCTTCTTCTGTCAAAATTGGTGCATCAATTATTTCTATTTCTTTACTTTTTGTATCTCCTAAAGAAGTTTTAATGCATGATGGTTCAGTTATTGGTGTCCCACTTGCATATGAATTGTTTAACATAAAATACGCAATTGTTGAAAACACTGCAATAATTACTGTACCTACTATTATATATTTTTTATTTTGTTTAAGTTTATTTAACATTTTGTTACTCCTATTATATTAATTTTATCATATAATGCTTTTAGTTGCTATAATATTGCAATTAAAAAATACGTTAAAACGTATTTTATAGATATTTATTAAACTTCTTAAATTCCGAATCGTTATCTAATTCTGTTTTTTCTAGGTCTTTAAGAATTGATTTTTGTTTTCCTTTTAGCTTGGAAGGTGTAATTACTTTTGCAATTACATACATATCTCCTCTTCTTGATGAGTTTGGATCTTTAATACCTTTTCCTTTTAATCGATATTTATCTCCTGATTGAGTTCCTGAATCGATATCAATCATTAAGTTATCATTAATAGTAGGTATTTCTTTTTTAGCTCCAAATATAGCTTCTGTAATTGTA
This sequence comes from uncultured Muribaculaceae bacterium, assembly GCA_964368665.1. GTDB lineage: Bacteria > Bacillota_I > Bacilli_A > RF39 > UBA660 > CAYJCL01. Next base: position 9,226 of record CAYJCL010000010.1, on the reverse strand, counting down.
ATTGGTAATTCAATAGTTATATCAGTACCTGATCTTTCAAATAATGAATGTTCTTTAACTTTGAATTCGAAGTAAATATCGCCGTTTCTTCCACCGTTAATTCCTGCACTACCTTTTCCAGTGATTTTTAATTGGTGTCCTGTATCTACTCCTTCAGGTATTTTGATTTCTATTTCTTTGTTTTTTATTACAGATCCTTTGCCACGACATTCAGGACATTTTTCAGTAAATGTTTTACCTGCACCGCCACAGTCAGGACACGTTGTAGCACTTTGAAATACTCCAAACATTGTTCTTTGTTGAGTAATTACTTGCCCCGACCCTTGACATGTAGAACAAGTTGATTCATTGAATCCACCCTTTCCATGACAATTATCACATTCTGTATTTAAATCTATATCAATTGATTTAGTACATCCATGAACTGCTTCTTCAAAACTAAGATTTACTCTTACTAACAAGTCTTGACCTTTTTGTGGAGAGTTTCTTCTACTTCTTCCTCCACCGAATCCGCCGAAACCTCCAAAGCCTCCACCGAATAGATCTCCAAAGATACTTCCTAGGTCGATATCGTTAGGATCAAATCCACCATATCCACCACCTGGACCTCCTTGTTCAAATGCTGCATGTCCAAATTGATCATATGATGCTTTTTTCTTTTCATCACTTAGAATTGAATAAGCTTCTCCTATTTCTTTGAACTTAGCTTCTGCTTCTGGTTCTTTGTTTATATCAGGATGATATTTTTTTGCTAGTTTTCTAAATGCACTTTTGATTGTTGCTTGATCAGCATTTTTATCTACTCCTAATGTTTCATAATAATCTTTTTTTGCCATTTTACTTCTCCTTAGATTAATTTCTCTAATTCATCAATATATTTATTTGTCATTTCTAATAGAGAATCAAATATGTTTATATTGTATAAATCTATTCCAAGATTTTTTAATGTGATTTCTGGGTAATTTCTACCTCCATTAATTAAAAATTCTCGATATCTTTTTATTTCTGTTTCATCATGTTTTAATATTTTGTTTGCAAATAAGCATGCAATACTTACTCCCATTGCATATTGGTAATTATAGTAATTACGATAGTTATGAGAAACTCTTGACCATGTAAGTTCGTTTTCTTTAATAAATTTTGCTCCATTTAACTCAAATTTCTTTGATATTACTCTTTGAGTTTCATTTATTTTTGTAGATGTTAGAGTTTCTCCTTTATCTATTTCATCATACATGAAATTTTGAAGTTCTAGTCTTCCTCCTACTAGGAAGAAATTTCCTAGTAGTGTATCTATTAATGATGTAATGACTTTTATCTTTTCATCTTTTTCTTTTGAATTATTTATTACATAATCTGCAAAAATAATTTCATTTATAATTGATGCTATTTCTACTAGTAGGAATGAACAATCTGCATAAGCTACGTGATTTACTTCTCTAGCCAATTCTTTTTGCATTACATGTCCTAATTCGTGAGCGAGCGTAGATATATCTCCTATTTTATTTTGAAAGTTAATACATGCATATGACCCTGAATTATAGGAATTTATTGCAAATGCTCCAGTAGATTTATTATCTGTTGGAATAAAATCTACTGAGTTATTCTTAATTATTTCTTTTAATTTATTTATGTAGTCATTGCCATATACTGAAAATGATTTATATAAGATATCTAATGCTTCTTCAATTTTATATTCTTTATTTGATTTTGTATTATCAAATCCAAAATCATAGTTATATAGCGAAGAATATCCAAAATATTTTTTTAGTGCATTATTATATTTTTTATAGATATTTTTATTTTCGTTAATTACTTTTAAATAATTTTCAATAAATTTATCATTTATTTTATAACTTTTCAATGACATATCTAGTACTGAGTCATATTTTTTTAGTTTAGCTATTTTTGAATCATTTGATAACGCTCCGTTTAATAATGAAGCGAAAGTATTTTCAAATGTTTTAAAGGCTTTACTATATTGTAAATATGCTTTTTTACGAATGTTTCTATTTTTACTTTTCATTAGTTTTCTGAAACTTTGATTTGTTAATTCTATTGTATTATTATCTTCGTCTTTAATTTTACCAAAAGTCATATCTTGATAAAATAAGGTTTCAAATACTTTTTCGATATTAGAACCTGTTAAACTTAGTTCTGAAAGAATTATTTCTTCTTCTTCGGATAACATATGTTCTTTTTGATCAATAATTTGATTTAAATAATATTCATATTTTTTTAAATCTTCATCAGCACTTAGATATTCTGCTACTATTTTTGCATTATTTAATATTTCTATTTCATAAAACTGAGTGTTGATTGTCATTTCACTAGATAATATTGAACTTTTCCCTCGATATCTTTTTCCATCTTCATCAGATGTGTCGACTGCGTTTTTAAGAAATGCAAATACACAAAGTTTTTCAAAAATAATATATACTTCAAAGTAGTATTCTAGAGCTTCTAATAATTTTTTACTAGATGTTGTTAATACTCCTTTATATTGTTTGAATTTCTTTATTTTTTCTATTACTAGGTCATAATCTTTATTATAATCTTCTTCTGACTTATAAAGTCTTTCAAAATTTATCTTATATTTATTTTCGACTTCGCTTCTTTTCATCAATTTTCTCTTTCTAATTGCAATAAAGCTCTAGTAAATCTAGAGCTTTACAATATTATTATTTTTCTTCGTAGTTTGCTTCTTTTACGTCGCTATCTTCTTTAGGGTCATCATCTTCTACATTTTCTGCTACTGTACTTTTAGATGCTTCTTCATAAACTTTTGTTGCTAAAGCCATTGCTTTTTCATTAAGTTTTTCTTTAGCAGCCTTAATTTCTTCTAAGTTGTCACTTTCTAATTTTTCTTTTAGTTCTTTGATTAATTCTTCTGCTTCTTCCTTATCACCCGCATCAACTTTTTCACCTAAATCTTTGATTGCTTTTTCAGTTGCAAAGATAATTCCATCAGATTCATTTCTTAAATCAGCTTCTTCTTTTCTTTTTTCATCAGCTTCTTTATTAGCTTCAGCATCTTTCATCATTTTTTCAATTTCTTCATCAGATAATGCTCCACTTGCTGTAATTGTGATACTTTGTTCTTTGTTAGTTCCTAAATCTTTTGCTGTAACATTTACTATTCCGTTTGCATCAATATCAAATTTAACTTCGATTTGAGGTATTCCTCTTGGTGCTGGTGGAATATTAGATAATTGGAATCTTCCTAAAGTTTTATTATCTTGTACCATTGGTCTTTCACCTTGTAAGATATGAATATCAACTGCTGGTTGATTATCAGCTGCAGTTGAGAACACTTGTGATTTTGATGTTGGGATTGTTGTATTTCTTGGAATTAACACTGTCATTACATTACCCATTGTTTCAATACCAAGTGATAATGGTGTTACATCAAGTAATACTAGATCATCAACTTCTCCAGTTAATACTCCACCTTGAATTGCTGCTCCCATAGCAACTACTTCATCTGGATTAACTCCTTTAGATGGTTCTTTTCCTAATTCTTTTTTAACTAATTCTTGGATATATGGAATTCTTGTTGATCCTCCTACAAGGATTACTTTATCAATATCTTTTGAAGTCATTTTTGCATCTTTTAGTGCATTTTTAATTGGTTTTAATGTTGATTCAAATAAATCCATACATAGTTCTTCAAATTTAGATTTTGTTAGACTCATTTCTAAATGCCCTGGTCCATCTTCTGTTTGTGTAATAAATGGAATTGATATTTGAGTAGTACTCATACCAGATAAATCTTTTTTAGCTTTTTCTGCTGCATCTTTAACACGTTGCATAGCCATTTTATCTTTTGATAAGTCTGTTCCATTTTCTTTCTTAAATTCTGCTACGATATGGTCCATAACTTTTTTGTCAAAGTCATCTCCACCTAATCTATTATTTCCGCTAGTAGATTTAACTTCGAATACACCGTCACCTAATTCAAGGATTGATACGTCGAATGTTCCTCCACCTAGGTCATATACTAAAATTGTATGTGCATCATCTTGTTTATCAATACCGTAAGCAAGTGCTGCTGCAGTTGGTTCGTTGATGATTCTTTCTACTTCTAAACCAGCAATTTTACCAGCATTTTTTGTTGCTTGACGTTCAGCATCGTTGAAGTATGCTGGAACTGTAATAACTGCTTTTGTAACACTCTCTCCAAGATAAGCTTCTGCATCTGCTTTTAACTTTCCTAGAATTTTAGCACTGATTTCTTCTGCAGTATATTTTTTATCATCCATTTCAACTTTTTCAGTTGTTCCGATTTTTCTTTTTACAGATATAACTGTATTTGGGTTAGTTACTGCTTGTCTTTTTGCAGTTTCACCAACTAATTCATCTTTACCTTTTTTTGCTACTACTGATGGTGTTGTACGATTTCCTTCCGCATTTGGAATTACTTTCGCTTCTCCACCTTCCATAACAGCGACACAACTATTTGTTGTACCTAAATCTATTCCGATTATTTTACTCATATTTTTCTCTCTTTCTTTATTCTGCAACTTTTACCATTGCATGTCTGATTACTTTATCTTTATAAATGTAACCTTTTTGCATAACAGATGTTACAGTATTAGTTTTTATTCCTTCTACTGATTCTGTCATGACTGCTTCCATAGTATTTGGATCAAATTCTTGATTAAGACAGTTTATTTCTATTACTTCTTGTTCTTTTAAGATTATAGTAAATTTGTCATATATCATTTTAAATCCATCTAGGAATTTATTTAATTCTTCTGAATTGTTATTTGTTTGTAATGCTCTTTCAAATATATCTACTACTTCAATAGTTTTAGTTATGAAGTTTAGTCCATCATATTTTAAGTAATATGATAATTCTTCACTATGTCTTCTTTTAATATTTTGAATTTCTGCATTAAGTCTTAGTAATTTATCATTTAAGTCTTTGTTTTCTAGGACTAGTTTGTCTTCAATTACTTCTGAAGTAGGTGTTTCTAATGTTTCTAATACTTCTTCTGTTGTTTCGTTAACTAGTTCTTCTTTTTTATTTTTTTTCATCTTCACTCTCTTCTTCTTGTAATTTTTCGTTTATATTATCATTTATATATGATAGAAGACCTACTACTTTATCGTATTCCATTCTTTTTGGACCTACGATAGCAATTGTTCCTTCTTCTCCATTTAAATGATATTTACTTTTTATTACAGTAACGTTTGGATCAAATTCGTTTTCTTCTCCAATATAAATATTTATTCCTTCTTTTTTACTTTCGATTTTTCTAATCAGCGATTCATCTTCAAATTTATTAATTATTTTTTTAACACTTTCAACATTATCATATTCTGGTTGTTTTAAAATATTAGTTTTACCACCAAAATGAACATTGGTATTGGTATGACTAAAATCATTAAATGCATCGTAGAAGATGTTATAAACAGCTTCATATTGTGATATTGTTTTAGCTATTATTGGTTTGATTTCAAATTCTAATCTTTGTGATACATCATCTATTGGTGTACCGATTAGCATTTTATTGATAATCTCTCCTGTTTTAATAATTTCTTGAATTTTTGAATTCTCACTTAGGATAATTTGTTTATTTAAAACAATTCCTTTATTAGTACAAATCAGTGCGACAATTTTTTCATTGTCAATTGGAATTATACTTACTTGTTGAAGCGAATTATCTTTTGAGTTCTTACCTAGTACTACACTTGTATAGTTAGTTATTTCTGCAATAATATCCATACATTGAGTTATAGTATCACTAACTTGTAATTCATTATTTTTGAAGATTGTTTGTAGTTTTAACATATCTTCACCAGTTAGTTCTTTAGGTTTCATTAAGTTGTCTACATAATATTTATAACCCTCTTCACTTGGAACCCGACCTGAAGAAATATGATTCTTTAGTACGTACCCAAGATTTTCTAAACCTGACATTTCATTTCTGATTGTTGCACTAGATAGTTTAAACTTTTTAGCAAGTTGTTTACTACCTACTGGTTTAGCGGTCTTTATATACGATTCAACAATACTTTTCAAAAGTTCTTTTTTTCTTTCGTCCATATAGTCACCTCTATTAGCACCCACTAATCATAAGTGCTAATACTATTATAATATTATGATTAGCACTTGTCAATATATACCTGCTAATTTTGTAGTAAAAAAAATAACATTTATGTTAATGTTATTTCTTCTACTTCTTCTCCATCAATCACAATAGATACTTGACCATTTACATTAACTATTTCAACATCATTTATGTCTGAGTAATTGTGAATTGATATAGTTGGCATACTAGTATATGTTCCATTTACTACTTTTAATTCTTTTGTTGATTGATCACAATAAACTATATATTTTCCTAATAGTTCTATCCTTTCTGCAGTAGTTCCTAGGAATGTATTTCCATCATAGTCGTATAACATTGAAATATTTCCTTCTTTGGTTACAATATATTTACTATTATACCTTATTATTTCATGATCAAATGAGTCACTTAGTTCTACTCCTGCTTTATTAATTATTTTATATGAATTGCTTATGTATGCTACGAATTCGTCATCAACTAGTTGATTAGTTGAGTTAATAACATTATGTAATCCAAGATAATCATATTCGGTAGGAAGTAATTCTGTTATCCCTTCATTAGTCAATTCTATAATTCCCCAGTAATTATTTTTTTCTACTAGTAAAACATTATTTTCAATACCAATTGTATAGTTTTTAATGTTTTGGTATTCAGCTACTTTTGTATTAGTTGTTAGGTCATAAATCATTATCATTTTATTGCTAATATTTTCTACATCAATGATAAATGCGTATTTGTTATGCATTATAGCTAGATCATCTGTTGAGTTATCATTATAGTAATCTAGATTTTCATCATCAATTGTTTCTTTAGCAATACCACAATAGCCATCTGAATTTTGACAGTGGTAAGTACCGATTACAGTACTACCACTTTTAAATTCTAATGATTGATTAACTGGATCTTGCATATTTTGATATACACCTGCGCCTAGAGCACCAAGCGCTGCTAATAATAATATTATTATAAATATTAATGATATTGATTTATTAGCTCGCATTATTTGTCCCCATAGTTATAGGAATATCTTGTAAATTACCACTTGTATCTGTTATTGTTACTAGTAAGTTACTTTTAAATGAAATAGGATTTTTGATTGTTAAATCGATATTTACTTCAACACCATATGTACTAGTTGGTGTTCCATTTGTTTCATATACATATATTTTATTATTTTTAATTCCTGCAAATAATCTTAAATTATTATCTATATGTAAATATTCAAATCCTTGATCACTTATTTTGTTTCCACCTAAGTCATAAACAAAGTCTTCGTTATTATTTTCTACTATCAAGTAACTATCGCTTTGTTGTTTTATAACTCCAGGAAAATTTGGATATCTATTACCATTGTCATTTACGAACTCCCATGAACCATTTTTTTGTAGAGCATAACCAGTATTTAATCTACTGATATAATCATGATCGAATGAATATACAGGGTTTACACTTGTGGATAGTTCTATAACTCCAAATTTCAATTTATCATTAGTTGCAATAACATCAACATGGTTTACTGTAATTGGTTGTAAGTTAGGATATTGTTCATCATAAACAATGTTTACAGAATCATATATATAAGCTATATTTGTTTTTGTACCTAAATCATATAAAGCTATTTTATTACCATCTTGAATAAATACATATTTATTATTAACTATTGGCATTGTGTAAGTAGCTTTTGATGTATCACTATAATCATATGAAAGGTCCGTTTTAGCATCTTCTGCTGGATAACATTCATCTAGTTTATTATCTTCTAATGAGTTTTCATTTTTACATGAGTATGATCCTAAAACCTGAGTTTTTTCTGCATTACCATAGAAGTATAATACTCCATCATAGTAACTATGATATGATAAATTTTTTGATACTTCTCCTTCTTTTAGAGATATGTCGTATTCTAAGTTATCATCTGAACTTGCTACAGTTACTTTTATTTCATCACTTTTCTTTTCTGTTTTATAATTGAATTCTTCTTTGATTAATTCATTTGTTTCACTAAAGATATATTTAACTGTTAAATCTTCTTTAATAAGTTCTATTCCACTACCAAGATATTTTACTCCATCATAGTTATCAATAAACATTCTTTTACCATCTACATAAGTATAGTAATCTTCTTCTATAGTTACATAATCCATATTTTCTAAGATAGATTCGTTTTTATAATCTATAATACGATAGTTATTAAATGATAACGTTGTAATATATTCATCATTATAATCTTTTACTTCTCCACTTAGAGCTGGAGTTAATATCTTTCCTGTATTATCTATTATATATACTTCTTTATCTTTATACCCTACTAAGTTTGTTTCTCCTTGTTGATGATCTATAAATGTAAATTCTTCTGTAATTAAGTTTTCTAGTGTAGTTGAATCATATAATCCATAGATTCCTTCTTCGCTTTGGAGTATTAAATATTCTTTATCATCTATTATAGCAGTTTGTAAAGTTTGATATTTAGCTACTTCTTCACCACTATTTAAGTCAATAAGACTGATTAATCCTTCTTCTTCAGCATTATCAAATACAAATACATATTTATCATAAACTTTGCTAGGTATTTGTAATACTTCATCAGCTTCATTTACATATATTGGTTTATTTAAGTTAGTTGTACCGTTTATGTAAGCTACATAACAAAGATTTTCATCTTTATTAGTACACTCATAAACACCAACTTCTTCTTCATCTTTAAGAATCGTTAGTTTTCCATCTTCATAAATATAATTATCTTTTTCGATAACAATACTTTCTGCTGGATCTTTAGTAGTGGTATCTTTATCTTCTTCGTCGTTTCCTAAAAGAAAAAATAGTACAAATAATATAATTAATATTATTACTAAGGGAATAATTATAAATAGTATTTTTTTCTTAGGACTTAAACTTTTAAATTTATCTATTAAAGATTTCTTCTCTATAATTTCTTCTATTCTTTCTTTTCTTGGTTCCTCGATTATTTCTTCTTGTTCTTCTTCTATTCTTTCTAATTCGTTTAATTCTTCTACTTCTTTAGTAGTTTCTAGAAGTTCGTCTTTTTCTTCCACAAATATCACCTATTCTTCTACTATTAATTATATCTTATTAGTTATTAATTATCAATTAATTTTTATTTTATGGATTGTAAAGTAAAAACATATATC